>NZ_QAJD01000179.1:18970-35321 GCF_003061465.1 Aeromonas sp. HMWF017 | reverse complement strand
GTTAACAACCGTCAAGCAGACGATAATGATCGTTTTGTAATTAAACATTTAAACTACCTTGCTGGTGCTGCCAATAACATCATCAAATTTTGACTGCCAGATATGGCACCGCCAATATTAGGATAGCAGCGTCACGACCGTAAAAATTAGAAATGATATATGTGATGAGGATTTTTTATCAGCATCATCTGCCACACTTCCCGTGTTAACGCAGAGCAATGATGTTTGTTCAAGCCAATTTTAATGTACGACCTCTTGCATCCGCTCAATAGGGATTGAATGCAAGTTAGCCTTTCTTGTTATGAATCGCAGTATCTAACGGTGCCATGCTGGCGTCTACAGCAAAAGCAGAAGTCAGAACATTCCATTTCAGAAAGTATGTTGCGACGTTGTTTGGTGAGAAAACAGGCAACTAAATAATCCATCGCCATCATCACCGCCGGTTAAATAATCAATAACAAGCCGAAACAGCTGGCTCTGGCTAATCAATAGGCATCGTCACTGCCACATTAACGTGGCAATTCGTCATTATAGAGTCGCCGGATCTCGTTGCGCAGCCACATCACTTTGGCATCCTGATTGTGCCGCTTGTGCCACAGCAGGATGAAGGCGATCTCAAGCTGGGCATAGAGCTTCTCGGGTAGCGGCAGCGGCATGGCGATCAAATTGCCGTGATGCCGACTGGCATAACCACCGCAGTAGGAAGGGGCCACCGCAATCAGTTCGTGGCTCGACTGGGAGGCAATATGCAGCGCCTGCTCGAAGCTTGAGACCATGATGGGCACCTCCCGCTTCAGCCCCTCATCCTCCAGCAGACTGTCGAGAGCCCAGGTATCGTTCGCTTCCCACACCATGCTGATCTGGGGGCAGGCCAGAAAGCTCTCCAGCGACCACTTCTGCTCGAGCAATGGGTGATCCTTGCGCAGAAAAACCACCGGACGATCGGTAAACAGCACCTCGTGATCGATGTAATAAGGCAAGCGGTTGACCTTGGCCCGGGAGCGGCCATGGGTCTCGCGGGCGCAGAAGCCGAGATCCGCATCGCCATTGACGATGTCGTTGAGAGAGTGGTGATCCCACCCCAGCATCCTGACCACCGATTTCGGGTACTTCTCATAGATGGTCATGGGCAGATCGCTCAGGAAGCTGATGTAGAAGGGGGACTCCATCACCAGCGTGAAGCGGGCACCGTCGGGGATCGCCTCGCTATTGAGCGAGGTGATGCTGTCGGTGAGCTGGAACCAGACCTTCAGCTCCTCCTCCAGGGTCAGGGAGAGGTTGGTGGGCTGCAACCCCTGCCGCACCCGCACAAACAGGGGATCGTCAAACCACTCCCGCAACTTGGCCAGCGCCTTGCTCACCGCCGACGGGGTGACGCAGAGCCTCTTGGCAGCACCGGCTACACTGCGCTCCTGCATCAGGTACTTGAAGACCACCAGCAGGTTTAAATCGAGTTCACCCAGATTGCGCATATCCCCTCTCATCTTCCATCAGCCCTGCGACCGCGCTTCACGAAGCGCGAGCCATGGTAACAGCCCTTTGACAGCTAGGTAACTGAGCAGTGCCAGCAGCAGGGCATAGATCAGCATCTCGGACGGAGTAAAGCCGAGGCGGCCAAGCAACCAGATATAGAGGCCGGAGAGGCTGATCTGCATGATGCAGAGCACCGCGCTGGCGAACGCCACATTGTGTTGACAACCATCTAGCGCCTCCCCCATCGCCATCCCGAAGCCACAGGAGAAGCCGACACAGACCAGCGCAAACCCCGGAAGCAACAGATGGATATCGCCCCCTGCCTGCCTGCTGCCGATCAGTGAGCACGCCGCCAGCAGATAGCAGAGATGAGACACAGCCAGCACTTTCTGTTTGCCCAACCAGCGCAACAGCAGGGGCGTCAGGAAGGAGGTGGACATACTCACGCCGGCCATCACCATCATCACGATGGAATACTGCTCGGTGGTGAAGCCAAACTCCTTCATCAGGATCAGCGGCGAGACGCTGACATAAACCAGAATGGCGGTCACGCTGGCACTGGTCAGCAGGGAGAGCAGCATAAAGCGCGGCGAGCGCAGCCTGGCAAAGGGCAGCGCCGCGCTACTCCCCGGTTGCCGCGCCGGGCGGGTCTCTTTGAGCAGCAGCAAGTTCACCAGACCGCTGACGGCCGCCACCAGCGCCATCGCCACGAAGATCCCGCGCCAGTCAAAATGGGACAGGATGAGGTAACCGAGCACCGGCGCCAGCACCGGGATCACGCAGATCACCCCGTTGATCATCGAGAGCGCCATCGCCAGCCGCTCCTGACTCAGCACATCCCGCAGCACGGTAAAGGTCATGATATAGAGCGCCCCCGCCCCGACTCCCTGCCAGAAACGGCCGAAATAGAACTGGCCAATCCCCTCCGCATTGCCTGCCACCAGCGAGGCGAGGACAAAGATCAGCGCGCCACCGAGCACCACCCAGCGCCGCCCGAAGCGATCGGCAATCATTCCCCCCAGCAGCACGGTCGCCGCCATGCCAAACAGATAGATAGAGAAGGCGGTGTGGATCTGCGCCTCGCTCGCCTGCAGGGTATCGGCAATCTGGGGCACAGCGACCAGATAGAGATCGATCCCGACCGGATAGAGGATGATCATCAGAAAAGTGCACAACAGGAAAACAGGCATGGATGCTCCATTACAGATTGGCGTGCCGATGCCTGCCAGATCACAGCGACAGGCGAACAGTGGCGGGGCCAAGATGGCCACAAAGGCAGCAACGCAGCGCGTCGCAATGGGGGCAACTATATGGGCGCCAACCGCTCTCACCTAGTGAAGAGATGGCGATCGGTACATTCCAATCAGGAAATATTCTATTAAGTTGCGTGCCTAAGCGGCCATATTGAATCGACCAGAGACAGTAATAAACCGGGTCACCTCCCGCTCATAGCCATCCCTGCGCAGCACTTTTACCGCCCGTCTGTTATCTGCCTTCGCCCTTGCGGGCGTATAAGCTGTAGGTGCGACGCAATACAGGGAATGTGTATGAAGGGAATGGAGAGAGAAGAGCAGATTGCCGGGCTGCTGTCAGCACTGGAGCAAGTCATTCTGGGCAAGCCGCTGCAACTGAAAATCGCGCTGGTGACCCTGCTGGCGCGCGGTCATCTGCTGATCGAGGATCTGCCCGGTATGGGCAAAACCACCCTGGCCCACGCGCTGGCACAGGTACTGGGGCTTGCATGCCGGCGGATGCAGTTCACCGCCGATCTGCTCCCCGCCGACCTGCTGGGGCTTCAGATTTTTGACCCCCAGCAACAAACATTTCGCTTTCACCCCGGCCCCATCTTCACCCAGGTGCTGCTAGCGGACGAGATCAACCGTGCCAGCCCCAAAGTACAAAGCGCCCTGCTGGAGGCGATGGCCGAGGGCAAGGTGAGCATTGAGGGGAATACGCATTCCCTCCCCACTCCATTTTTCGTCATCGCTACCCAGAACCCGGCGGATCAGGCGGGCACCTATCCGCTGCCGGAGTCCCAACTCGACCGCTTCGCCGTACGACTCTCGCTGGGTTTTCCACCGCGAGAAGCGGAGCGCCAGCTACTGCGGGGCCACCAGCCGACTGACCCGTTGCCCGCCATGCTGGATGCTGCTGGACTTGCCACCTTGCAAAGCGAAGGGGATGCTATCCATGTTTCCGATGCCACCCTCGACTACCTGCTGGCGCTGGTGCACCAGAGCCGCTTTGATGGGGAACTGCCACAGCCCCTCTCCCCCCGTGCAGCCCAGACCTTGCTGGCGGTGAGCCGGGCCTGGGCGCTGGTTGCGGGACGGCGCTTCGTCACGGTGGAGGATGTGCAGGCAGTCTTCCCCTATGTGGCCGAGCATCGGCTACGGGGCAGCTTTGGCGTGCAACACGGCGAAGCCTGTCCCCTTAGCCAGCGGTTGCTGGCCAGGGTCGATCCGGACAATCCCTGATGAGCAAATTGTTTGACCGTTGTCAGCAGTGGCGAGCCCGCTGGCAGCGACGCTGGCTCGACCGCCGCATTCCGCCGGCGCGCCAGATAACGCTGGGGACCCACAGCCTCTTCATCCTGCCCACACGCATGGGGTTACTCTATCTGCTGGTGCTGCTCGCCATCTATCTGCTCGGCACCAACTACCAGAACAATCTGGTGCTGCTGGTGGCCTACTGCCTCGGCAGCATGTTTATGGCCGCCATGTGGCTCACCCACCGCAACCTGTTGGGGCTTGAGCTGCTGGGGGGCCCGCTGGTGCTGGGGGAAGCGGGTAGCCAGCTGCCGATCCGTATCTTGGTTCAGAGCCCGCGCCCGGTGCTGGCACTCCGTTTTAGCCTCAACGAAGGCTCCCTCTGGCTGGCACAGGCCGACGCTGTGCCCAGCTCAGTTATCCTGCCAGTATCTGGCTCGCGCCGCGGGCCACTGCCCCTTGGTCGATTGCGGGTCGAGAGCCGCTACCCCCTCGGTCTGTTTCGCTGCTGGTCCCTGCTGGACTTGCAACTGGAGGGCTGGCTCACCCCCAAACCGATGTTCGGGGCGCTAAGAGGGGAACATGCGACCGAAAGCGAAGGACATCAGGGCCAGCCCGCCCCAGCGCCCCTCGGTGACTTTGATACCCTGCGGACACATCAGGCCGGTGAACCACTGAGCCGGGTCGCCTGGAAGCAACTTGCCCAAGGGCGCGGCCTGCTGACCAAACAGTTCCATGAACCGCAGCAGGATGACACTGACCTCACCTTGCTGCGGGTCGCGGGCGGGGATCTGGAGCAGCGGCTGGCGGTACTGGCCTGGTGGTGCGCCGATTACGGCAAGCGGGGCATCCCCTTTACCCTGACGCTGGCAAACCAGACGCTGGGACCCGATAGCGGCGCCGCCTTTGTGCAGCGCTGCCTGCTGGCACTGGCCCAATTCGATGCAACACCACCGAAGAGCACGCCAGATGCTGCTCGATAACCGCCGGCTGCTGCCACTCATCGCCCTGCAACAGCTGCTGCTGGTCGCGGCGCTCTGGCCCCAGTTGCAACTCTGGGTAGTAACAGTGGGCGCCATCACCCTCGGTGTCCGGGCCATGATGTTGTGGCGCGGCTGGCCGCCCCTCCCTGCCCGCTGGTTGGCGCTGCTGGCCATCAGCACTGTGGTGTTGCTGGGGCTGCTGTGGCGCACATTGGGCACCCTGCCCGCCCTGATCAATCTGCTCTGGCTCGGCTATAGCCTCAAGATGATCGAGGTACGGCGCGAGCGGGATATCGAGCAGGTGCTGCTGCTCGCCTTCTTTCTTATCGCGCTGACGCTGGTGCAGCGACAGAGCATCGGCTGGACGGCCGGGATGGCAGTGGCACTCTGGCTGGCAGTGACCGCGCTGGTGGCCGCCATCGCTCCCGAGCAGAAACGGCCTTGGCGCAGCGCGGGCGGCGCCCTGCTGCTGGCGCTTCCCCTGCTTATCACTCTGTTTTTGCTGCTGCCAAGGCTGCCGCCCCTCTGGCAGATGCCCACCACCAGCCGCGCCCTGTCGGGGCTCTCGGAAGAGCTGGCCCCCGGCGATATCAGCGAACTGGTCAACGCCTCCGAACTGGCCTTTCGGGTCACCTTTGCCGATGACCCGCCCCCTGTCCGCGAGCGCTACTTTCCGGTGATGCGCCAAGAAGTTTTCGATGGTCAGCGCTGGTTGCTGAGCCCCGAGGTCAAAGCATGGCAGCAGACAGTGCCGGTGCAAACCGGGCTAACGCTTCTGGCATCCTCTTCACAGGCCAACACTCAACTGGCAGATAGTCCGTTACCCGCCGGGAGCTACGAGGTGATCGCCGAGCCCCAGCGCCACCGCTGGGCCTTTGCCCTGAGTGAACCGCGTCTGCTGGCGGGCCCTGTGCTGCTCACCCCTCTCGACACCCTCTATCGGCAGGGGAGCGGCGAGGTGGCGATCCGCTATCGCATTGGCCGCGGCGAAGTGCAGCCAGAGGATGATAGCCAAGCCGCCCAGCGCAACCTGCAACTGCCTGGCGGGGGCAACCCAAGAGCGCGAGCCTATGGCCAAGAGCTTGCGGCACGCTATCCGGATCGCAGCGCGCTGGTCGCCGCCCTGCTCGAACAGTTTCGCAGCCAATCCTATTACTACACTCTGACCCCGCCACGACTTGGCAGTGACGGGGTGGATGAGTTCCTGTTCGATACTCGGCGCGGCTTTTGCGGCCACTACGCCATGGCGACCGCTTTCGTGCTGCGCGCTGCCGGTATTCCGGCACGGCTGGTCACCGGTTATCTCGGCGGCGAATGGAATCCCACCGGCAACTATCTGGCGGTACACCAGTTCGATGCTCATGCCTGGGTGGAGTATCTCGATGAAGGAGGAGCATGGCGGCGAATCGACCCCACGGCGGCAGTGGCACCGGAGCGCATTGAAGGTGGCGTGAGGGAGGCGCTGAGCGACGAGTTTACCGCCGCCGACCCCCTCGCTTTGCAGCGTTATCGCAACTGGGCCCTGCTCAATCAACTGCGCTGGTGGGGCAACAATATCGACTACCAGTGGAGTCGCTGGGTGATTGGTTACGATGCGGGCCAGATCTGGCAGCAAATCGGCCTGCGCTGGCCTGCACTGGCGGGACATACACCCTGGTTGATCCTCGCCAGCCTGATGCTGGTCGCCCTGCTGGTGAGCCTGCCCCTGCTGTTGCCCGCCCGCCTGCCGCCAGAGCGGCGTATCTGGCAACCCCTGCTCAAACGGGGCAAACGCAGCGGCTATTCCCCAGAGCCTGCCGAGAGCATGGGGGCATGGTGCGAGCGGCTGGCGCGGCTGCGTCCCGACCTTGCCCATCCCCTGCTAAAGAGTGCGTGGCTCTATCGCCGCTGGCGTTATGCCCCCCTCAACGACCGGCAACAAGGGCGCTGCTGGCGCCAGTTGCAACGGCGTGTCAGACAGCTCGCCCAGCGCTGGGATCAGCCGCAGAAGAGCGGCTCATAAAAGAAGGGGGAGCCACCGGCTCCCCCTTCAGGTTTTAATCAAGAGGTGTGACTCACCGCTTGTTATTTTTTGGTCGGATTATCCCAGATCCCCTCTTCCAGCTGGGAGCGGATCTCGGGGTATTTGTTGGCATCGAAGGTGGGCACCTTGCCCAGCCGGAGCTGGTCGTTGTAATCCTTGGCCAGCTTGATGGCGACGCTGGAGAGCAGCAGGATCGCCACCAGGTTGACGATGGCCATCAGACCCATGGAGACATCCGCCATGGCCCACACGATCGGCAACTCACCCACGGCGCCGAACATCACCATCCCCAGTACGAACACCCGGAACAGCATCAGGCCGCCCTTGTGGTTGTGCTCGAGGAACACCAGATTGGTCTCGGCATAGGAGTAGTTCGCCACGATAGAGGTGAAGGCGAAGAAGAAGATGGCCGCCGCGATAAAGATGTTGCCACCGCTGCCAATCTGGGAGGAGAGCGCCCGTTGGGTCAGCTCGACACCTGTCACGCCGGAGCCCGGCTCAAACTGACCGGACATCAGGATGATGGCGGCGGTACAGCTGCAGATGACGATGGTGTCCATAAAGACCCCCAGCATCTGCACATAACCCTGAGAGGCCGGGTGCGGCGGATAGGGAGTGGCAGTCGCCGCGGCGTTGGGCGCAGAGCCCATCCCCGCTTCGTTGGAGAAGAGACCGCGCTTGATACCGTTGATCATCGCCTGGGAGATGGCATAACCGAGCGCACCAGAGCCAGCCTGCTCAATCCCGAAGGCGGACTTGATGATCAGCATGAAGACATGGGGCAACTCGGTGATGTTCATCGCCACGATCACCAGCGCCAGCAGGATGTAGGCCAGCGCCATAAAGGGCACTACCAGCTCGGCAAAACGGGCGATGCCACGAATGCCGCCGAAGATAATCAGGCCGGAGAGCGCCACCAGCGCCAGACCGCTGACCCAGTCAGGAATGCCAAACGCCACCTTCATCGCCAGACTGATGGAGTTGGCCTGCACCGCGTTGAACACCAGACCAAATGCCAGGATCAGGCAGAGCGAGAAGACCACCCCCATCCAGCGCATGCCAAGGCCTTTCTCCATGTAGTAGGCCGGGCCACCACGGTAGTTGCCATCCTCATCCTTGACCTTGTAGAGCTGGGCAAGGGTGCTTTCGACGAAGGCAGTCGCCATGCCGATAAAAGCGATCAACCACATCCAGAAGATG
Organism: Aeromonas sp. HMWF017; assembly: GCF_003061465.1. NCBI lineage: Bacteria > Pseudomonadati > Pseudomonadota > Gammaproteobacteria > Aeromonadales > Aeromonadaceae > Aeromonas > Aeromonas sp. HMWF017. The sequence goes on along the minus strand of NZ_QAJD01000179.1, from coordinate 27,153 downwards.
GCGCCAGGGCCACCCAGATAGATGGCGACAGCCACACCGGCCAGGTTGCCGGTGCCGACACGGGCGGCAAGGCTGGTACAGAGGGCCTGGAAGGAGGAGATGCCCGCGTTGTCCGATTTACGACTGTTTTTCAGCACGGAAAACATGTGGCCAAAGTGACGGATCTGGATAAAACCCAGGCGGAAGGTGAAAAAGATACCGACCCCGATGAGCAGGTAGATGAGCACGGCTCCCCACATCAGGTCGTTTAGCATCGCAATCAAGGTGTCCATAATTCTCTCGTTGTTATTCACATCCATGGTCAGTCTGCGCTGACCGTTTTCTGTCTGTCGTTTAATTAGCGTTTCGCTAAAGGGGCGGAATCTAGCACAGCGGGAGAGCCCGGAATAGTGATCCCGGTCACGCGAGACACAAAAAACGAACGGTAAAAGCCCATAAAGCTCCATTTAAATCGCAAACTTTCAACAAACTCAATAATTCAATCAGACAGGCCACCATTAAGCCCCATAAGAGAACCATTTTGATATATCCCTGATGAGCTATGCGAAAACGCAAACGCTTGCATGAAATGGCTTTCAAACGGCGATATTTCGCCAAACGTTTTCTCTGTAATTAAATTTCAAGTACGTAGCGAGATAATTTATGTGATCGACGACACAAATATGGATATTGGCTAAAAAAGTTCAGCTGAAAGCAAATCGGAGCGAGGTCGGAAGGAAATGTAAAAAACCTTACTAATCATATAGTTTCACGCCATAAAACGGGATAACTCAACAGCCTGAATGTTTAACAACCAAGCGCCCCTATTGCAGGATGCACCACATCAGTATTAATTAGGCAGGCAATGACGATGGGCCGCCCCCATCGCGCTTTTCTGAGCCTGAGGCACCAAGATCCTGTAATTTTATTTCAGAACCACCGTCTCAAGCCCGCAACCCAGGGATTACTCCCTCATTAAGAGATGATATTCGCTATGGCCGATAAATTAACCCAGCTGAAAGCCCTGACCACTGTTGTTGCCGACACCGGTGATATCGAAGCCATCAAACGCTATCAGCCCATCGATGCCACCACCAACCCCTCTCTGGTTCTGAAAGCCTCCGAGATCCCCGAGTACGCTCCGCTGATCGAAGACGCCATCAACTGGGCCAAAGCCCAGAGCCAGGACAAGGCACAGCAAATCATCGACGCGGGCGACAAGCTGGCCGTCAACATCGGTCTGGAAGTGCTGAAGATCGTTCCGGGCCGTATCTCTACCGAAGTGGACGCCCGTCTCTCCTTCGATACCGAAGCCAGCATCGCCAAGGCCCGCAAACTGATCCGTCTCTACAACGAAGCCGGCATCAGCAACGACCGCATCCTGATCAAACTGGCCTCCACCTGGGAAGGGATCCGTGCCGCCGAGGTACTGGAGAAAGAGGGTATCCAGTGCAACCTGACCCTGCTGTTCTCCTTCGCCCAGGCCCGTGCCTGTGCCGAAGCCGGTGCCTTCCTGATCTCCCCGTTCGTGGGTCGCATCCTCGACTGGTACAAGGCCAAAAATGGCCGTGATTACACTGCCAGCGAAGATCCGGGCGTGGTCTCCGTCACCTCCATCTACAACTACTACAAGCAGCACGACTACCCGACCGTCGTGATGGGCGCCAGCTTCCGCAACACCGGCGAGATCCTGGAACTGGCCGGTTGCGACCGTCTGACCATTGGCCCGGCCCTGCTGGAAGAGCTGAGCAAGACCGAAGGGGCCGTAGTACGCAAACTGGACTACACCGGTGAGCGCAAGGCCAAACCGACTCCGATGACCGAAGCCGAATTCCGCTGGGAACTGAACCAGGACGCCATGGCTCACGAGAAGCTGGGCGAAGGCATCCGCATGTTCGCCATCGACCAGGGCAAGCTGGAAACCATGCTGGCAAGCCGCCTGTAATCAGTTCTTTTTTCTGATAAAAACCGGGCCCCTAACAAGGGGCCCGGTTTTTTTTCATGGGCTTTTTTAGCGCTGTCATAGAGTCGTCACGAAAACGTTTTAATTTCAGATTCGTTATGTTATACGGGTGGTGAAAACGATAAAAACCAAGGAGGGAGCCATGGAAATGTTCAACTTCGATTATGACGAGGTGGTTGAACTCGGTTCGCGTAGCCGCGGGACAACGGGAAAAAAACGTAAATGGCGTGAAATCGAGGCGTTGAAAGACAAACATCGCCTGCAGAAGGAGCTGCAATCCATCGATATCGCCTATGAAGGTCTTACAGACGAGATTGAACTGTAATACCGCCAGACACCTGTAAAAGCGCTCCGCACAGCCGGGGCGCTTTTTTATGCCGCAATCGGATGATCAAGCGGCTTGTCATGCCACCGCTAGCGATGCCAAACGATGCTGCAGGCTAATGACAGTCATCACCAACAGCGTGGCATACCAACCCTGCCCCACACCCACGAATGCAGACCTGCGCCGTTTCAGGGCGTGTTGGGGCACTCACCTGAATGGCAGATCAACCGCAATAAAAAGCCCCCGTCGCTGACGGGGGCCTGAATACTCGGGATTGACTGCTGCGCTTAGCAGTAGCCGTAGCCCAGCAGACGCTGGTAGCGCTGCTCCAGCAGTTGCTCGGTATCGAGCGGACGCAGGGCGTCCAGATCCTGCTTGATGCGAGCCTTGAGGTTTTTGGCCATCTTCTCCACATCGCGGTGGGCACCACCGAGAGGCTCGTCGATCACGTGGTCTATCAGCTTGAGCTCTTTCAGACGCTGGGCAGTGATCCCCATCGCTTCGGCAGCCACAGAAGCTTTGTCAGCGCTCTTCCACAGGATGGAGGCACACCCTTCCGGCGAGATGACGGAGTAGGTGGAGTACTGCAGCATGTTGACGCGGTCGCCCACGCCGATAGCCAGTGCGCCGCCGGAGCCGCCTTCACCGATCACGGTGCAGACTACGGGTACGGTCAGACCGGCCATCACCTTCAGGTTGCGGGCAATCGCTTCGGACTGACCACGCTCTTCGGCACCGACGCCGGGGTAAGCGCCCGGGGTATCGATAAAGGTGATGATCGGCATCTTGAAGCGCTCGGCCATCTCCATCAGACGCAGGGCCTTGCGGTACCCTTCCGGACGCGGCATGCCGAAGTTGCGCTTGATCTTCTCTTTGGTCTCGCGACCCTTCTGGTGACCAATCACCATCACCGGCTCGCCGTCGAGACGGGCGATGCCGCCGACGATAGCCTTGTCATCGGCATAGGCGCGATCGCCAGCCAACTCGTCGAAATCGGTGAAGATATGCTCGATATAGTCAAAGGTGTAGGGGCGCTGGGGATGACGCGCCATCTGAGATACCTGCCAGGCACCCAGATCACCGAAGATCTTCTTGGTCAGCTCTTCGTTTTTCTTCTCCAGCCGGCGGATCTCGTCTTTCAGATCCACGGCGTGATTGCCTTCACTCACATGTTTGAGTTCATCAATCTGCGCCTGCAACTCGGCAATCGGCTGTTCAAAATCCAGAAAAAGACTCATAGGGCCTTAGAACCTCTAATCAAAAACCAATTCAACCCGCTCTCGTCCAAGCAGGACTCGCAAGTCATCTATCAGTTGATCGGTGGGCGTCACCCGCCACTCGGTACCGAGCGTCAATCGCACCCGGGAGCCGGGGCGACGATAGTTTACCTGAACCGGACAGACTCCGGCACGGGCGGGCTCCAAAATCTCGCACAAACGCGGGAAAAAGCGATCATCAATCCGCTGTTCATCGAGGGAGATGCGGATTGCTCTGGCAAAACGCTCCCTCGCATCGTTGATATCCAGTAATTCTCGAGCCGACATTTTAAGGCCACCGGAGAAGTCATCAAAGCTGACCTGTCCAGAAACCACCAAAATGCGGTCTTTTTGCATCAATTCTTCATATTTTTCCAGCGCTTCACTGAACAGGGTCACATCAAGGCGACCGGAACGGTCGTCCAGGGTGAAGATCCCCATCTTGTTGCCACGCTTGGTCACCATGCTGCGGGCCGCAATCACCAGCCCCGCCGCCGTGGTCACGGTATCACGGGAGGTGGGATGCAGATCGCACAGGCGACCCGAGGTATAACGACGCAATTCGCTGCTGTACTGGTTGATGGGGTGGCCGGTGAGATAGAGTCCGAGGGTCTCGCGCTCCCCTTCCAGCCATACCTTGTCAGGCCAGTGCGGCACGTTGGCAAACGCCTTCTTGACGTCGTCAATCTCTTCGGTGAGCACGCCGAACATGTCGACCTGCCCCACCGCCTGCGCCTTGGCGTGCTGCTCGGCGGCACGCATCGCCTCCTCCAGCGTTGCCATCAGGGCGGCGCGGTGGGGGCCGAGCCGATCCATGGCGCCGGAGAGGATCAGCTTCTCCATCACCCGCTTGTTGAGCTTCTTGATGTCGACCCGGTTACAGAAGTCGAACAGATCGCGGAACGGGCCGTCCTGATCCCGGGCGCTCAAGATCGCATCGATGGGGCCTTCACCGACCCCTTTCACCGCACCGATCCCGTAGACGATATGGCCATCTTCGTTGACCGAGAAGCGATAGCGGCCGGTGTTCACATCCGGCGGGATCACGGTGAGCCCCATCCGCTGGCACTCATCTACCAGGGTCACGATCTTGTCGGTGTTGTCCATATCGGCGGTCATCACCGCCGCCATGAACTCGGCCGGGAAGTGGGTCTTGAGCCAGAGGGTCTGGTAGGAGACCAGCGCATAGGCAGCGGAGTGGGATTTGTTAAAGCCGTAGCCCGCAAACTTCTCCACCAGATCGAAGATCTTCATCGCCAATTCGCCGTCGACGCCATTCTTGACGGCACCCTCCTCGAAACCGGCCCGCTGCTTGGCCATCTCCTCGGGCTTTTTTTTACCCATCGCCCGGCGCAGCATATCCGCACCACCCAGCGTATAACCCGCCAGGGTCTGGGCGATCTGCATCACCTGCTCCTGATAGAGGATGATGCCGTAGGTCGGTTCCAGAATCGGTTTCAGGCTCTCGTGCTGCCACTTCTCGTCAGGATAGGAGATCGCTTCATTACCGTGCTTGCGGTCGATGAAGTTATCCACCATGCCTGACTGGAGCGGGCCCGGTCGGAACAGGGCCACCAGTGCGATCATGTCTTCGAAGCAGTCGGGGCGCAGCCGCTTGATGAGATCCTTCATGCCGCGGGATTCCAACTGGAATACCGCCGTGGTCTCGTAGCGCTGGAGCAGGTCGAACGACTTCTTGTCATCGATGGGGATGGCGGCGATATCCACCGGCGGCTTGCCCTCTTTGGCAAGACGCGGGTTTATCATGCCAAGCGCCCAGTCGATGATGGTGAGGGTCCGCAGACCCAGGAAGTCGAACTTCACCAGACCGGCGTATTCCACGTCGTTCTTGTCGAACTGGGTGACCGGGTGATGGCCTTCGTCATCGCAGTAGAGCGGCGCAAAGTCGGTGATCTTGGTGGGTGCGATCACCACGCCACCGGCGTGTTTACCGGCGTTGCGCACTACCCCTTCCAAGCGGCGGGCCATGTCGATGAGGTCTTTGACCTCCTCATCCTGCTCGTAGAGCTCGGGCAGCTTGGGCTCGGCCTCGAATGCCTTGGCAAGCGTCATGCCCGGATCCGGCGGGATCAGCTTGGAGATGCGATCCACAAAGCCGTAGGCGTGGCCCAGCACCCGGCCCACGTCCCGCACTACTGCCTTGGCCGCCATGCTACCGAAGGTGATGATCTGGGATACCGCATCCCGGCCATACATGTCGGAGACGTGCTCGATCACCTCATCGCGTCGGTCCATGCAGAAGTCGACGTCGAAGTCGGGCATGGATACCCGCTCGGGGTTCAGGAAACGTTCGAACAGCAGGTCAAATTCCAGCGGGTCGAGGTCGGTGATCTTGAGGGCGTAGGCCACCAGGGAGCCTGCACCCGAGCCCCGGCCCGGACCAACAGGAATGCCGTTGTCCTTGGACCACTGGATAAACTCCATCACGATGAGGAAGTAACCCGGGAAGCCCATCTGGTTGATCACTTTCAGCTCAACATCGAGACGCTCGTCATACTCGGGACGACGCTCGGCCCGCACTTGCGGATCCGGGAACAGGAACTCGAGACGCTCCTCCAGACCCTCTTTCGATTTGGCCACCAGAAAATCTTCGGTAGTCATGTCGCCGGTCGGGAAGTTGGGCAGGAAGTATTCGCCGAGACGCACCGTCACGTTGCAGCGTTTGGCGATCTCCACCGTGTTTTCCAGCGCTTCGGGAATGTCGGCAAACAGCTCGGCCATCTCCTCCTGACTGCGCAGGTACTGCTGGGGGCTGTAGCGACGGGGGCGGCGTTTGTCCATGAGGGTATAGCCATCGTGGATGGCCACCCGGATCTCGTGGGCGTCGAAGTCATCGGCGTTAAGGAACACCACCTCGTTGGTGGCGACCACTGGCAGCTCGAACTCGGTAGCAATGGCCACCGCCATGTGCAGATAGACCTCTTCGTCGGGTCGACCGGTACGCAGCAGCTCGAGGTAGTAGGCATCGGGGAAGTGGGTCTGATAGAAGGCGACGCACTGCTCGGTCATCTGCCGGTTGCCCTTGAGCAGGAACTTGCCCACATCCCCCTCGCGGCCACCGGAGAGGACGATCACCCCCTTGGCATGCTCGGCGAGCCAGCTCTTGTCGATGACCGGCCGCCCCTGCACGTGGCCGCGCTGGTAACCGCGGGAAATAAGCAGGGTGATGTTCTGGTAGCCGTCGTTATCCATGGCCAGCAGGGTGAGACGGAACTGCTCGTCGCCGAGCTCATCGCTCTGCACCCAAAAGTCGGCACCGACAATGGGCTTGATCCCCTTGCCGTGGGCAGCGCCATAGAAGCGCACCAGACCGCACATGTTCATCTGATCGGTCAGCGCCAGCGCCGGCATGTTGTTGGCCGCAGCCGCCCCGACGATGGGGTTGATCTTCTGCAGGCCATCGACCATAGAGAAGTCGGAGTGGACTCGCAGGTGGATAAAACGGGGGTCAGCCATCGTCATCTCCTCTCGCTGCTCAAACTAAATGGCATGGTCTACTCGATCCCCAGTGCGCGGCGCACCGGTTTGAAGCTCTTGCGATATTCGGGCAACGGGCCACGCTCGGCCAGAATGGCGAGGTGCTCCGCAGTCGGATAACCCTTGTGACGGGCAAAGCCGTACTCGGGATGGCGGCTGTCCAGCTCGGTCATCTCCGCATCGCGGGTTACCTTGGCGAGGATCGAGGCGGCGCTGATGGCGGCCACCAGGCTATCGCCCTTGACCACGGCGCGCGCTTCCATCGGCAATGCCGGGCAGCGGTTGCCATCGATAAAGACCAGCTCGGGCGTCACCTTCAGTCCCGCCACGGCGCGCTGCATCGCCAGCATGGTGGCATGCAGGATGTTGAGCTCGTCGATCTCCTCCGGAGTGGCGCGACCGATGGCCCAGGCGAGCGATTTCTCTTTGATCTCGTCAAACAGGGCGAGGCGCTTCTTCTCGGAGAGCTTCTTGGAGTCGTTGAGCCCTGCGATCGGATTGGCAGGATCGAGAATGACCGCAGCGGTGACCACGTCGCCCACCAAGGGGCCACGACCCACTTCGTCCACACCGGCAACCAGCTTGTCGTCAGGAATATCGATCATCATCTTGTAGCCTTGAATCAAAACAGGCCCCGTGGGGCCTGACAGGGGTCGACTGACGCGGCATCACCGCTCGGAAAACGGATTAACGGGCTGCGCGGCGCAATCGACGGTCCGAAATAGCGTTATCTGCCGAGCAGCTCCGCCACCGCATCGGCGGCCTGCGAGTCGGCATTGCAGCGGATCAGCTGGTGCAGCTCGGTGAAGGTGTTGACCAGCGCACTGTTGTCGTGCTCGAAGTACTTGCTCACCTCTTCCACCAGATTCTCCGGGGTGCACTCGTGCTGGATGAGTTCCGGCACCAGCATGCGACCGGCGAGCAGGTTGGGCAGAGAGACAAATTCGGTCTTTACCAGTCGCTGGGCCAGCCAATAGCTGAAGGGCTTGAGCTTGTAGCCCACCACCATCGGCTTTTTCACCAGCATGGCTTCGAGCGCCGCGGTGCCAGAGGCCAGCATCACCACGTCAGCGGCGATCATCGCCTCGCGGCCCAGCCCTTCCAGCAGCACCATGTCGAGACCCGGCGCTACCTCGGCCTTGATGGCCATAAACTGCTCGCG
>NZ_QAJD01000179.1:1824-18960 GCF_003061465.1 Aeromonas sp. HMWF017 | reverse complement strand
GTTTCTGGTTGACCAGCGGCACGATGAAGCCGAGATCCGGATAGCGCACCGTCAGGTGTTTGCACGCCTCGAGAAACAGGGGGGACATAAAGCCCACTTCTGCGGTGCGGCTGCCCGGCAGCACTGCCAGCCAGCGGCGGTTGGCATCGATACCGAGATTGCGACGCACGGCTGCCTGATCCGGCACCAACGGAATATCATCCGCCATGGTGTGACCGACAAAACGGCAAGGGGCATCGAAGCGGTCGTAGAAGGCTTTCTCGAAGGGCAGGAAGGCGAGCACCATGTCGGTAGCGGCCTTGATCTTGTGAATGCGGTTCTGGCGCCAGGCCCACACCGAGGGGCTGACATAGTGAACCGTCTTGATACCGGCGCGGCGCAGTTTCAGCTCCACTCCGATATTGAAATCCGGTGCATCCACGCCGATGAAGATATCGGGCGGATTGGCAATAAAGTGGCGCAACAGTTCGCGACGGACCTTGAGAATGCGCGGCAGACGGCCAAGCACCTCGGTGATCCCCATGACGGAGAGCTCTTCCATCTCGAACAAGGCCTTGACGCCGAGGGCCTGCATCCGCGGCCCGGCGATCCCTTCGAACTGCGCATCCGGGTAGCGGGCTTGCAGCTCGCGCACCAGACCGGCAGCCAGAATGTCGCCGGAGACCTCTCCGGCGACGATACCGATACGAACCGGATCAGGCACGGATGATCCCGCGCTCGTTATCTTTGAGGAAATCCACATAGAGCTGGACGGCCGGTTCGGCTTGCGCCATCTCGATCAGCACCGGCAGCACCTCTTCGATGGTCTTGCCGGAGCGGAAGATCTCTTTGTAGGCACGCTTGACGGCAGAGATGGCCTCGGCGCTGAAACCGCGGCGACGCAGACCTTCAGAGTTGACCCCGAACGGCTTGGCGTAGTTGCCGGCGGCCATCACGTAAGGAGGCACGTCCTTGTTCAGAGCGGCGCAGCCACCGACGAAGGCGTGGGAGCCGACACGGCCGAACTGGTGAATGGCGGAGAGACCACCAAAGATCACGAAGTCACCGATCACCACGTGGCCCGCCAGGGTCGCGTTGTTGGCGAAGATGCAGTTGTCACCGATGATGCAGTCGTGGGCAACGTGAACGTTTACCATGAACAGGTTGCCGCTGCCCACCTTGGTCAGGGATTGATCCTGAATGGTGCCACGGTGGAAGGTGCAGTTCTCGCGAATGACGTTGTTGTCGCCAATCTCGAGGAAGGTGCGCTCACCGGCGTACTTCTTGTCCTGGCAATCCTCACCGATGGAGGTGTGCTGGAAGATCTTGTTGCCGCGACCAATCTTGGTCGGGCCCTTGATCACCACATGGGAACCTACCCAGGTGTTGTCACCGATTTCCACCTCGGCGCCGATGACAGAAAAGGGGCCGATTTCAACCCCTTTACCGATCACGGCAGACTCATGGACGATGGCAGTATCGTGAATGATGGCAGTCTGGTCGATCACGTGTGTTAAACCTCGCGTTTGGCGCACATCAGCTCGGCGGTACAGACCACTTCACCGTCGACGGTGGCGACACCGGTGAACTTGGCAATACCGCGACGCTCTTTCAGGAACTCCACGTCGAGCACCAGTTGGTCACCGGGGCCGACCGGGCGCTTGAAGCGAGCGTTGTCGATTGAGGCAAAATAGTAGAGTTCGTTGGGAGACGGCTTGCCCACCATGGTAAAGGCCAGGATACCGGTGGCCTGTGCCATCGCTTCCAGGATCAGTACGCCTGGGAACACCGGCTTGGCCGGGAAGTGCCCCTGGAAGATCGGCTCGTTGAACGAGACGTTCTTGATGGCGCGCAGGGTTTTGCGCTCATCGCTGATCTCGTAGTCGTCTACACGATCCACCATCAGGAAAGGATAACGGTGGGGCAGCAGATCCATGATTTCCTGGATACCCAGGCTCTTCTTTTCAGTAGTCAAAACAGTACCCTATACCAATCGTGATTATTCTTGATCCAGCTTCTTCTCAAGCTTGCTTAACCGCTTGTGCATCTCTTCGATACGCATCACCCGGGCGGCGGTCTTGCGCCACTCTTTATTGGTTTGCAGAGGGATGCCGGAAGAGTAGACACCGGGCTCGGTAATGGGTCGCATCACCATGGCCATACCGGTAACGGTGGCCTGGTCGCAGATCTCCATATGCCCGTTAAAGACGGAAGCGCCGCCAATGATACAGTATTTGCCGACCTTGAGACTACCAGCCATCACGGTAGAGCCCGCCACGGCGGTGCCGTAACCGATCTCCACGTTGTGGGCGATCTGGCACTGGTTGTCGATGATGACGTTGTCAGCGATGCGGGTATCTTCCAGCGCACCGCGGTCAATGGTGGTACAGGCACCGATCTCGACCCGGTTGCCAATGGTCACACCGCCGAGCTGGGGGATCTTGATCCACTCGCCACGCTCGTTGGCATAACCGAAACCATCGGCGCCGATCACTGTGCCGGATTGAACCAGACAGTCGGTACCCATGGTCACATTGTGATAGAGGGTGACGTTGGCCCACAGCCGGGAGCGGGCTCCCAGCCGGGTATTTTTGCCAACAAAACAGCCCGGGCCAATGCGTACATCGTCACCCAGCACGACGCCGGATTCGATCACTGCATTGGCGCCGATGGCCACTCTCTCGCCCAGTTGCACGTCAGCCGCGATAACGGCACTCGGATGAATATCCGTGGCCGGCTGCGGGGTAGTGTCCAGCAGTTGGGCTACCCGGGCAAAGCCCACATAGGGGTCTTTGAGCACCAGGGCATTGGTGGGACAAAATGGCAGATCCGCTTCTGTAATGAGCACGGCGGTCGCCTTGCTCTGCTCCAGATAGTGCCGGTACTTTTTGTTGGACAGGAAGGTGATATCCCCCTCCCCGGCCTTTTCCAGTGTCGCTACCTTGCGGATTTCCAGGGTTCCGTCGCCATGGACCTGGGCCCCCAGTTGCTGGGCCAGCTGTGCGAGAGTGAATGCCATCAATTAGTTGCTCTTGCTTACCTGAGAAATAACCTGGCCGGAGATGTCCAGCTTGCTGGCGGCATACGGGGCGGCATTGCGCTCCAGCACCAGATCGTAACCATTGCTCTTGGCGATGGAATCGATGGCAGCCTGTACCTTGGTCAGGATCTTGTTGCGCTCTTCGGACTGACGGCGACCGTTGTCCTGCTCAAAGGCTTGACGCTTCTGGTTGAACTCCATCTGCAGCTTGGCCAGCTTCTCCTGGTTTTGCTTCTTCTGCTCGGCGCTCATGAAGGCTTCATCCTTGCGGAACTTCTCGACCAGCTTCTGGCCTTCCTGTTCCAGCTTCTGCAGCTCACGCATACGCGGCTCGAATTCACCTTTCAGCTTGGCTGCAACGGCTTCACGCTGGGGCAGCTTTTGGAAGACTTCGCCCATATCAACCACGGCGATCTTGGTCTCAGCGAAGGCAGAACCCATGCCGGCAGCCATCAGTGCAAAGCTCAAACCAGCTACTTTCAACGCTTTATTCACACTTACTCCTTGTTCCCTCATGGCGAGGGCTACCTGATTTACCCGATTATGCAAGCGGCGTTAGGACCGTCTTGTTACCTGGTGAGGCACGCATACCGCGCGTCCCATCATTGAAGACCCCCACCGCATGGGTGGGGGCGAAACTCTGCTTAGAAAGTACGACCGATGTTGAAGGAGAAGACTTCGGTGCGATCCCCTTCGTATTTCTTGATCGGCTTGGCCAAGGCAAACACCAGCGGGCCCATCGGCGAGAGCCACTGCAGGGAGACACCGGCAGAGACCCGGATATTGCCCGGGTTGGAGTAGTCCTGGCTCAGATAGTTGCAATCAGAACCGGCGGCGCAAGGATATGCCCCGTTGGCAAAATCAGTGCTCCATACGGTACCTGCGTCCATAAAGACGGTTGAACGGATCTGCGGACGATAGGTCTCGGAGACGAACGGGGTCGGGAAGACAAGCTCCAGTGAGGCGACGGCCAGAGCGTTACCGCCTACCGAGGTGTCGGAACCTTCGTAGTAGCCAGTTTCACACGGCTGAGAACCCGTGCAACTGCCAGCACCCGGCTTGTTGTAGGTCTTGTAGATCGCCTTGGGACCAATGGTATTGCTCTTGAAGCCACGTACCGTATCGAAACCACCGGCATAGTAGTTCTCGAAGAACGGCAGCATGGAGTCATCGCCATAGCCGTTACCGTAGGAGACACGCCCCTTGCCGATCATTACCCAACTGTGATCCGCATCGAGCGGGAAGTAGTGGGCATCTTCGGCAGAGAGCTTGTAGTACTGCAGCTCCATGCCCGGTACGGTCACCTTGGCGTTGATACGCTGACGATCGCCAGAAGTCGGGAACATCCCCTTGTTCAGGGTAGAGCGGGTCCAGCCAGCGGTGACATCAACGGTCACGAAATCGAGGTTGGAACCATCCTGTGAATAGGCATTCCAGAACTGATCCATCTGTACCGACTGGCGGTTATCGTTCCACTGATCCCAGCAGTAGGTATTGCCATCAGTATCCGGATTGTCCTTCAGACACTCCTGATAGTTCTGGGCATTGAATGACGGACGGCTCAACTTGGTGCTCTCGATACCGGTGCTGAAGTCGAGACGGTTGAACTCGTTGACCGGGAAGCCGCTGGAGAGACGGAAACCGATGGTTTCATTCTCGTAATCAACAATATCGGCATCATCGGCGCGGAACTGGTTGTAGTAGACCCGACCACCCAGGCTGACACCATCCACTGTGAAGTAGGGGTCGTTGTAGCTCAGGTCAACGTTCTTGGAGTAGTCGTTGGTGCTGGCGTTGATGGAGACCTTTTTACCGGTACCCATAAAGTTGTCTTGGGAGATCCCCGCCTGCAGGCTCAGACCCGATTCGGTACCGTAACCGATACCGGCGTTGATGGAGCCTGCTGGCTGCTCCTTGACCTTGAAGTCGAGGTCAACCAGGTCATCGTTGCCCGGCACCCGCTTGGTGTCCACTTCGACGCTCTCGAAGTAGCCAAGACGGTTGAGACGACTCTTGGACTGCTCGATGTTGTCGGAGGAGAGCCAGGTACCCTCCATCTGGCGCATCTCGCGACGCAGCACCTGATCTTCGGTGGTGGCGTTACCGCTGAAGTTGATGTTGCGCACATAGACACGGGGGCCAGGCTCAACGTTGACGATCAGCTCCACTTCCTTGGTTTTGTCATTGATCTGCGGGAAAGTGACCACTTTCGGATAGGCGTAGCCGTAACGGCCGAGGAACTTGGAGAGCACCTCTTCGGTATGAGTCACCTGACTGGCGGAGTAGGTGCTGCCGGCAGCGATCGGGATCAATCCCTTCATCTCGCCACCGCGATCGATCAGGTCGCCCTTGAGCTGGACACCGGAGACCTTGTACTGATCCCCTTCCTTGATGTTGAGGGTGACGTAGACGCCCTTCTTGTCGGGAGTCATGGAGACTTGGGTAGACTCCTGCTGGAAGCGGATATAGCCGCGGTCCATGTAGTAGGAGCGCAGGGTCTCGATATCACCGGCCAGTTTCTGCTTCTGATAGCGCTGATCGGCGGTGAAGTTCCACCAGGGCACTTCGTCGCGCAGGGAGAGCTGGGCAATCAGCTTCTCTTCAGGGAAGACGCTGTTGCCGACGATGTTGATCTGCTGGATCTTGGCCGCTTCCCCTTCCACGAAGGTGAACTTGAGGTCGACCCGGTTGCGCGGCAACGGGGTGACGATGGCCTTGACCTTGGCGGAGTATTTACCCACGCCATAGTAGAAATCTTCCAGTCCCTTCTCGAGGGAGGTGAGCACGGTGCGATCCAGCGGATCGCCCACACGGATACCGGAGGACTCCAGACTCTGGGTCAGTTGCTCCTCTTTGATATCCTTGTTGCCGGCAAACTCGATGCTGGAGATGGTCGGACGCTCCTTGACCATCACTTGCAGCACCTGGCCGTCACGGTAAACCTTCACATCCTCGAAGTTACCCGAGGCATAGAGCTTTTTGATGGCGCTGGCCAGAGCCACGGAGTCGACGGTATCACCGACTCGGATCGGCAGGTTCAACAGTGCGGCACCCAGGGTCACCCGTTGCAGACCTTCGACCTGGATATCTTGCACCACAAAAGAGGCAGGGGCCGCCTGGGCCAGGAAACTGGCACCCAGCAGGCAACTCAACACCAATGCTTTTTTAACAGCCATTTTGTTCTTATGTGTCCTTGTTGATGCTCTGGCCTCAGAGGCGAGCGAAATCGTTAAACAGCGCAATGCCCATCAATAACATCAGAATGGCGGCGCCGATCCTGAAACCCACTTCCTGTATTTTCTCTGATACCGGCTTGCCGGTGACCGCTTCGATCAGGAAATAGACCAGATGGCCACCATCGAGCACCGGCAGGGGGAACAGATTGATAATCCCCAGGTTGACACTGATCAGCGCCAGAAAACTCAAGAAATAGACCAGACCATAGTCGGCACTGCTGCCGGCGCCCTTGGCAATGGAGATGGGGCCGCTCAGGTTGTCCAGCGACACGATGCCACCGATCAACTTGCCAATCATGTCAAAGGTGAGCGTGATCAGACTCCAGGTTTTGTCCGCGCCATGCCACAGCGCCTGCAAAGGCCCATACTGTAACAGAATTCGATATTCATCCGGTAATGGAACCAGTTGCGGCGAGAGACCGACGAATCCTACCAGCTTGCCCTGCACCTTGCGGCTATCCGGGGTCAGGGTCACGTTGAGATCACTGTTGTTGCGCTCAACCACCACTTGCAGGGGTTCGCCCGGAGCCTGCTGCACCAGCTCGACAAACTGGACCCACGCGGTAATAGGCTGATCGCCGACCTTTTTGATACGGTCACCGACCTGTAGCCCCGCCTTTTCACTGGCACTCTTGGCCACCACTGCAGCCACGACGGGCAGCACTTTGCCACTCAGGGGGACGATCCCCAAGCTGCCAATGGGCGACTCTTTATCCGGATCGAAGGTCCAGCCGGTCAGCGACAAGGTTTTATCGGTGGCATAGCTGGTATTGGGTGCCTGCACCTTGAGAGTCACAGCATCATCACCCAGATGGCTGATAAGGGCGTAAGTGACGCTCTCCCAGTCACCGGTCTGCTCATCGCCGACCCCGACAATCTCCACCCCCGGCAGCACACCCGCCTCGGCCACGATGGAGGCCGGACGCACTTCACCGATCACCGGCTTGATGCTCGGCACCCCGATGATAAACATCAGCCAGAGGGCAAACAGGGCAAACACGAAGTTGGCCATGGGACCTGCGGCGACAATCGCCATCCGCGCCCAGACACTCTTGTGGTTGAAGGCATACTGCTCGTCACCGGGCTTGAGTTCATCGACCCGGCCATCGAGCATCTTGACGTAACCACCGAGGGGGATCAGCGCCAGCACATATTCGGTGCCATCTTTACCCATCCGGCGCCAGATCGCCTTGCCAAAACCGATGGAGAAGCGCTCAACCTTGACGCCACAACGACGGGCCACCCAGAAGTGACCAAACTCGTGCACCGCGACCAGCAGGCCCAGCGCAACAACAAAGGCACCGATATTCCACAACACACCGCCCATCAGCCAAGCTCCTCAATCAAAGTGTGAGCACGGGCTCTTGCCGCACCGTCCAGGGCAAACAGATCATCGAGCGAGCCGACGGCGCTGCTCTCCAGCGCCAGCATCACGGCCTCGTTGATCCGGGCAATATCCATAAAGCCGATGCGCCCGGCCAGGAAGGCGGCAACCGCCTCCTCGTTGGCAGCATTAAGCGCAGTGGTCGCCGCTTGTCCCTTCTGGCAGGCATTGATGGCCAGCGCCAGACAGGGGTAGCGATCATAATCAGGCCGGATAAAGCTGAACTCTCCGACACTGAAGAAATCCAAAGGTTCCACACTGGAGGGGATGCGATTGGGATAGGCCAGCGCATGGGCGATGGGGGTACACATATCCGGATTGCCAAGCTGAGCCAGCACGGAGCCATCCTTGTACTGCACCATGGAGTGGATCACCGACTGCGGGTGGATCACCACCTGGATCTGCTCGGGCGCCGCATTGAACAGCCAGCGCGCCTCGATGTACTCCAGCCCCTTGTTGATCATGGTGGCGGAGTCGACCGAAATCTTGGCCCCCATCGACCAGTTGGGATGGGCGATGGCCTGCGCCGGCGTCACCTTGGCCAGCTCGCTGGTCTCGGTGTAACGGAACGGGCCGCCGGAACCAGTCAGCAAAATCTTGCTGATCCCCGCCGCAGCCAGATCGCAAAAACCGGGCTGGCGCTGCACGGCAGTCGGCAGACACTGGAAGATGGCATTGTGTTCGCTGTCGATGGGCAGCAGCTCGGCGCCATGCTCGCGCACAGCCTCCATGAAGAAAGCACCGGACATCACCAGCGCCTCCTTGTTGGCCAGCAAAATACGCTT
This sequence comes from Aeromonas sp. HMWF017, assembly GCF_003061465.1. Lineage (NCBI taxonomy): Bacteria > Pseudomonadati > Pseudomonadota > Gammaproteobacteria > Aeromonadales > Aeromonadaceae > Aeromonas > Aeromonas sp. HMWF017. The sequence goes on along the minus strand of NZ_QAJD01000179.1, from coordinate 10,536 downwards.
GCCGGCACGTACCGCGGCCATGGTCGGGGCCAGTCCGGCCGCACCGACGATGGCGGCCATTACGCTATGGGCGTCGGGGTGAGCGGCAACCTCGCAGAGGGCTGCTGCACCAGACATGACCCGGGTTGTACTACCGTGCGCTTTCAGACGGGCAGCCAGTTCACGGGCGGCATCCTCATCAACCATCACGGCAAAACGGGGGGAGAATTCGAGGCAGTCCCGCAACATGGCATCCACGTTGCGGGCGGCGGTCAACGCCAACACTTGCCAACTGCCCGGGTTATGGCGCAGCACTCTCAAGGTACTCTGACCGATGGAGCCGGAGGCCCCCAGAATAACCAGTGACTTGTGCATCAAAACTCCTGACTGAGTAGCAGATAACTGAGCAGAAACACCGGCAGGGCGGCGGTCAGGCTGTCGATCCGGTCAAGAATGCCGCCATGACCAGGCAGCAGAGTGCCGGAGTCCTTGATGCCTGCTTCGCGCTTGAACATGCTCTCGGTCAGATCGCCGAGTACGGAGGCAAGCACCGCCAGCAGAGAGCAAAACAGCACGGTGATCATCTTGGCAGGAACAAATCCCATCGACCAGGTAACGCCGATGGCCAGCAGGCTGGCGGTAAAGAGGCCGCCACACATTCCTTCGATGGTTTTGCCCGGACTCACAGCCGGTGCCAGCTTGTGCTTACCGAACGCCTTGCCGAAAAAATACGCGCCAGAATCTGCCGCCCAGACCAGTCCCATCACGAACAACAGGATCCAGGCCCCCATCATGGGGTCATGGTAAAAGTTGTAACCACGGATGGCGACCAGCGACCAGAAGAAAGGAACCAGGGTCACCAGACCAAACAGCGACTTGAGCCAGATAGACTCTTTCCACAGTTTGGCGCTCTGGGGATAACGCAGCACCAGCAGCAGACCCAGCAGCCACCAGCTTAACGCGGTCCAGAGCACGCCCATCACGAGAGGGTGCAGGTGGGGCGTCCAGAGTTGCTCCACCGGCAGCCAAAAGAGGCTGGCACCGAGCAACAGACAAAATACGATGGGCAACCATTGCTGCGGAGCAGCAGAGACAAACCCGCTCCATTCGCGACTGGCCAACAAAAACACCAGCGCTGCCAACAGGGCAAAAAATTTCAATGGCAGAAAGAAGAGCGCCCCCAACACCAGGGGGATCAACATCAAAGCAGTAATAATTCGTTGTTTTAGCAAAAGAAACCTCTCTCTTGGGAGCGGGGTTTAGCCGGTCTGCTGCTCGGCGATCAATTCCCGTATCTGTTCACCCGTGCAACCGAAGCGACGCTCGCGGGCAACGAAAGAGGCAACCGCCTCACTGAACTCGGCCTCGTTGAAATCGGGCCACAATACCGGGGTAAAATAGAGCTCGGCATAGGCGAGCTGCCATAACACAAAGTTGCTGATGCGATGGTCACCACCGGTACGGATCAACAGGTCCACAGGTGGCAGATCGGCCATGCAAACCTCGCGGGTCAGCATGGACTCATCAATGTCGTCAGCGGCCAGTTCACCGGCCGCGACCGCTTTGGCCAGCTTGCGGGCCGCCTGAGCGATATCCCACTGGCCGCCATAGTTGGCCGCAATGTTCAGGGTCAACCCTTTGTTATTGGCGGTCAAGGCTTCCGCCTTGGCGATTTTGGCCTGCAACCGCTCACTAAAGCGAGCTGTATCGCCAATCACCTTGAGCCGGATCCCGTTGTTGTGCAGTTTCTGCACCTCACGACCCAGCACTGTGATGAACAGTTCCATCAAGGCACTGACCTCCCCTTCCGGGCGGCGCCAGTTCTCGCTGGAGAATGCAAACAGGGTCAATGCCTCGATCTTGGCACGCGCAGCAAAGGTAACGGCCTCGCGCACTGACTTGACCCCCGCCTTGTGGCCATAAACCCGCATCTTGCCTCGGTTCTGGGCCCAGCGACCGTTACCATCCATGATGATGGCGACGTGACGGGGTAAAGACGAGTTGGCACAATCACCCAACGCAGCCAAAAGCGACATGTAATTCTCCCACAAAGACAAAAGCGCCGTGCAGGGGCACTACACGGCGCTCGTAATATACCTTTCAGACGGTTAGATTTCCATTAGCTCCTTCTCCTTTACGGCAAGGGCCTCATCGACCAGCTTGACGTAGGAGTCGGTCAGTTTCTGGATCTCTTCCTGAGCGCGACGGTCGTCGTCTTCGGAGATCTCTTTGTCCTTCAGCAGCGCTTTCAGGTCGGCGTTGGCGTCACGACGGATGTTGCGCACGGCAACACGAGCGTTTTCCGCTTCGGCACGGACGATCTTGGTCAGGTCACGACGACGCTCTTCGGTCAGCGGCGGCAACGGCACGCGCAGGGTCTGGCCATTGCTGGACGGATTCAGGCCCAGATCGGAGGTCAGGATCGCCTTCTCTACCGCCTGGATCATGGAGCGGTCAAAAATGGAGATGGAGAGGGTGCGAGCATCTTCTGCCACGACGTTGGCCAACTGTTTCAGCGGAGTGGCAGCACCGTAATACTCAACCTGGATGCCGTCGAGCAGGCTCGGGTGAGCACGGCCGGTACGGATCTTGGACATTTGGGTCTTGAGCGCTTCTACGCTCTTGCCCATACGGTCCTTGGCGTCGTTTTTAATCTCGTTGATCACAGTGGTTTTCCTTTTGGCGAACGAGCCGCTACACGGCCCGTGTCTATCTTATTTACTGACGTGATGGATAGGATAAGAGCGCCAGGTGGCTCACTTTATCTTATTTACCAACGTGGTGGATCAGAGTGCCTTCCGGTTCACCCATGACAACCCGGCGCAGAGCACCCGGTTTGTTCATGTTGAACACGCGGATCGGCAGATCATGGTCACGTGCCAGGGTAAAGGCAGCAAGATCCATCACCTTGAGCTCTTTTTCAAGAACTTCATCATAACTCAGTTCATGATACAGCACGGCATCCGGATTCTTGACCGGATCTTCGTTGTATACACCATCAACCTTGGTGGCTTTGAGCACCACATCAGCTTCGATCTCGATCCCGCGCAGGCAAGCCGCAGAATCGGTAGTGAAGAAGGGGTTGCCGGTACCGGCAGAGAAGATAACGACTTTGCCAGCACGCAGCTGGCTGATTGCCTCGGCCCAGCTGTATGAGTCACAGACGCCCTGCAGGGAGATGGCAGACATCAGACGGGCATTCACATAAGCACGATGCAGGGCATCACGCATGGCCAGACCGTTCATCACGGTTGCCAGCATACCCATGTGGTCGCCCACCACGCGGTTCATGCCCGCTTTGGCAAGACCGGCACCACGGAACAGGTTGCCGCCACCGATGACCAGACCGACCTGAACACCCAACTCAACCAGTTCTTTGATCTCTTGGGCCATCCGCTCCAGCACCGCCGGATCAATGCCGAAACCCTCGGATCCTTGCAGGGCTTCACCACTCAACTTCAGAAGAACACGTCTGTATGCAGGTTTGGGATTGGTACTCATGTCACTGATTCCTGGTCATATAAAGACCGCGACATAAGTCGCGGTCTGGGGAAACGGAAAAACCGGTTCGATTAGGCCTTTTGAGCGGCCGCGATTTGGGCTGCAACTTCAGCAGCGAAATCGGTCTCTTGCTTCTCGATGCCTTCGCCCACTTCGAAACGGGTGAAGGAGACAACGTCAGCGCCTTCTTTCTTCAGCAGCTCGGCAACGGTCATGGAAGGATCTTTCACGAACGGTTGACCAGTCAGGGAAACCTCACCGGTGAACTTCTTCATGCGGCCTTCAACCATCTTCTCAGCGATCTCTTTCGGCTTGCCGGAGTTGATGGCGATGTCGATCTGGATTTCGCGCTCTTTGGCAACGACTTCAGCAGACACGTCTTCAGGCTTGACGAATTGCGGGCTGTTGGCAGCAACGTGCATGGCCAGATCTTTGGCCAGCTCGGCAGAACCACCGGTCAGCTTGGTGATAACACCGATGCGGGAACCGTGAACGTAGGTACCCAGGTTGTCACCTTCAACCAGCATCACGCGACGCAGGTTCATGTTCTCACCGATCTTGGCGATCAGGTTGGTGATGGTCAGCTCGACGGATTCGCCGTTACCGAAGTCAGCGGCTTTCAGCGCGTCAACGTCAGCAATTTTCTGGGTCGCAGCGATGTCAGCGATCTTCTGGCCCATTGCCATGAAGCTGGCATCTTTGGCGACGAAGTCGGTTTCGCTGTTCAGCTCGATCATGACGGCAACGTTGCCTTCGGTGCGAGCAAAGATAACGCCTTCAGCGGCGATACGGCCAGCTTTCTTGGCGGCTTTGGCCTGACCGGATTTGCGCATGTTCTCAATTGCCAGCTCGATATCGCCAGCAGCTTCTTCCAGTGCTTTTTTGCAATCCATCATGCCAGCGGCAGTGCGCTCGCGCAGTTCTTTTACCAGGGCGGCAGTAACGTTAGCCATGTCCAGTATCCTCGGTCTTGAATTGACAAGAAACAGGGGCCACAAGGGCCCCTGCTAACCAATTACATCAGCTTGGTTAATAAGGGCTTTACAGTCCTTATCAATTACTCAGCTTCAACGAAGCCATCTTGTTCGGCTTGAACAACGATGTCCTGAGCGCGAGCTTCCAGTACGGTGTCAGCAGCAGCATTCAGGTACAGCTGTACGGCACGGATAGCGTCGTCGTTACCCGGGATGACATAGTCAACGCCGTCCGGGTTGGAGTTGGTATCAACGATGGAAACTACCGGGATACCCAGGTTATTGGCTTCTTTGATAGCGATATGCTCGTGGTCGGCATCGACAACGAACAGAACGTCAGGCAGGCCGCCCATGTTCTTGATACCACCCAGGCTCTTCTCCAGCTTTTCCATTTCGCGAGTACGCATCAGCGCCTCTTTCTTGGTCAGCTTGTCGAAGGTACCGTCTTGGCTCTGGGTTTCCAGATCTTTCAGGCGCTTGATAGACTGACGAACGGTTTTCCAGTTGGTCAGCATACCGCCCAGCCAGCGGTGGTTTACATAGAACTGGTCGCAACGCTCAGCGGCTTCTTTTACGGCTTCAGACGCGGCACGCTTGGTACCAACGAACAGTACCTTGCCTTTCTTGGCAGCTACGGAGCTGATGAAGTTCATGGCATCGTCAAACATCGGAACGGTTTTTTCCAGGTTGATGATGTGAACTTTGCTGCGGGCACCGAAGATGTAGGATTTCATTTTCGGGTTCCAGTAACGAGTCTGGTGACCGAAGTGAACGCCGGCTTGCAGCATGTCGCGCATAGAAACTTTAGCCATTTTATACCTCTGTATTGGGGTTAGGCCTCCACACATCCCATATAACCGACCCGTTAAGGCACCCCGGCATATGTGTCGATGTGTGTGTGTTGTTTAAGTAAGGGTGATGAAATCGGGACGCAAGTTCCCCATTCCGGCGCGCTTTATACCATAACTTTGTTCAGGACACCACCGGCCGACACCCTAAACAGGTGTAAATATGGATCCCGCCAGAGGATGCTGCGACGCCGATTTGACGTTGTGATGACAATCACACTGGAAGTACGCGGGGGTTGCGGATAAAATTTTGCCCTGATTGCAAACGCATCTATTTTTCATTACCTGTCCTGTCTGCCCTCGCAGGCCCAGCGGCAGGCCGCAAGAGAGATCCCATGTCCATTAAAATCAAGACACCGGAAGAGATTGAAAAGATGCGCGTTGCCGGCCAATTGGCCGCCGATGTGCTGGTCATGATTGCGCCCCATGTCAAAGCTGGCGTCACCACTGACGAACTGAACACCCTCTGCCACGACTATATTGTCGACGTACAACAGGCGGTTCCAGCTCCGCTCAACTACCACGGCTTCCCCAAATCCATCTGCACCTCGGTGAACGATGTGATCTGCCACGGTATCCCGAATCACAAGAAGCTGCGCGATGGCGACATCATCAACCTGGATATCACCGTCATCAAGGATGGCTACCACGGCGATACCTCGGCCATGTTCATCGTGGGCGAGACCACCCCGCTGCGCCGCCAGCTCTGCAAGGTTGCGCAAGAGAGCCTCTACGCCGCCATCAAGAAGGTACGTCCGGGTGCCTGCATTACCGAGATTGGCGCCGTCATTCAACCCATCGTCGAGAAGGCCGGTTTCTCCGTGGTGCGTGACTACTGCGGTCACGGCATCGGTGCCGAGTTCCACGAAGAGCCGCAGATCCTCCACTACCGCAACAGCGGCAAGCTGGAGCTGAAAGCGGGCATGTGCTTCACCATCGAGCCCATGGTCAACAGCAAGAAGTATCACTGCAAGGTCAATCCGAAGGATGGCTGGACCGTGACCACCAAGGATGGCGGCGACTCCGCCCAGTGGGAACACACCCTGCTGGTGACTGAGGATGGCTGCGAGGTGCTCACCCTGCGCCCCGATGACACTATCGACCGCTTCATCAAACACAGCTAACATCGAACCCCGGCCCTGAACTTCCAAAGCGCCGGGGTTTTTACTTCTGTTTCAGCCGTTTGCCTGCCACTGTGTGTGAGATGCCATGGACGCCAGCCTGCTTTCCCCCCATTTGTTACCCGATGACCAGCTCACTCGCGACAACTGCAAAGAGTACCTGAGCCGCTTTCTCGGCTGGCTGCACGCCCGTTTCGATGCCGGCGACAACATCATCGAGCTGGTTGCCACCCGCTCCGAATACATGGATCAGCTGCTCTGCCGGTTGTGGCAGAAGTTCGGCTTCGACAAGAGCGACCTAACCCTGATCGCGGTAGGCGGTTATGGCCGTGGCGAGCTGCACCCCCACTCCGACATCGACCTGCTGATCCTCTATGATGGCGATGAACTGGACGAGGTGTTGGGACTGCGCATCGGCGAGTTCATCACCTTGCTGTGGGATCTCAAGCTTGAGGTGGGTCAGGCGGTGCGCAACGTGGCGGAGTGCCTCGAGCAGGGGCGCGCTGATATCACGGTCGCAACCAACCTCATTGAGGCCCGCTACATCACAGGTCGCCAGGAGGGCTTCCGGCAACTGAAAGAGGCCACCGGCCCCCAGCACTTCTGGCCGAGCGAAGCCTTCTTTCGCGCCAAGCGCCAGGAGCAGGCGGAGCGGCACCAGCAGTTTCTCGGCACCGCCTACAAGCTGGAGCCAGATCTCAAGAGCAATCCGGGCGGCCTGCGGGATATTCAAACCCTCGCCTGGGTCGCCCGCCGCCACTTTGGCGCCACTACCTTGTTCGAGATGACCAGCCACGGCTTTCTCAACCGCGCCGAGTATCGTGAGCTGCTCGACTGCCAGAATTTTCTCTGGAAGGTGCGTTTCGCCCTGCACATGGCCATCAACAAGGGAGATAACCGCCTGCTGTTCGATCGCCAACGCACCGTGGCCCAGATGCTGGGGTTCGAAGGGGAAGGCAACGCTCCGGTCGAGCAGATGATGAAGCGCTTCTACCAGACGGTGCGGCGGGTCTCCGAGCTCAACGAGATGCTGCTGCAGCTGTTTGACGAGGCGATCCTCGGCAACACCGCCATGGATGTGCGCCGCCTCTCCGACGAGTTCCAGCTCCGTGGCCGCCTCATCGATGCGGTGGATGCGGAGCTGTTCAGCCGTGAACCGTCCGCCATCCTGCGCCTCTTCTATCAGATGGCCCAGCATCCCGAGATTGCGGGCATCCACTCGGCCACCTTGCGCCAACTGCGCGAGGCGCGCCGCAAACTCAACTGCTGGTTGCAGGACTTGCCTGACTGCCGTCGCCTCTTTATGGCGCTGCTGCGCCACCCCAACGGCATCGGCCTGCCGCTCACCCTGATGCACAAATACGGCATCCTCGCCGCCTATCTGCCGCAATGGAACCTCATCGTCGGCCAGATGCAGTTCGACATGTTCCACGCCTACACGGTGGATGAGCACACCCATCGGCTGCTCAAGAACATTCATCAGTTTCCCAATCCGGCCAGTCGCCAGAGCCACCCGCTCTGCCACGAGGTCTTCACCCGGCTGCGCAAACCGGAGCTGCTCAGCATCGCCGCCCTGTTTCACGATATCGCCAAGGGGCGGCGTGGCGATCACTCGGAGCTCGGCGCCGTCGATGCGTTGGAGTTCTGCCAGCTGCACGGTCTGGATCGCTACGAGAGCCGACTGGTCGCCTGGCTGGTGCGCCATCACCTGCGGATGTCGGTTACCGCCCAGCGCCGCGATATCTACGATCCCGACGTGGTCACCGACTTTGCCCAGAAGGTGCGCGACGAGCAGCATCTCGACCTGCTCTACTGCCTTACCGTGGCCGATATCTGCGCCACCAACGATACCCTGTGGAACGACTGGAAGGGCACCCTGCTGCGGGAGCTCTACTTCGCGACCCAGAAGGCGCTGCGCCAGGGGCTGGAGAACCCGCCCGACATGCGGCTGCGCATTCGCGAAAACCAGCGTCAGGCCAAGCAGCTGCTGGCGCAACGGGATGTATCGGAAGAAGCGATCAACCAGCTCTGGGCCGATTTCAAGGCAGACTACTTCCTGCGCCACAGCCCGGAGCAGATCGCCTGGCACTGCCGCCACATCATCGAGCATGGCGACAATCCGGCTCCGCTGGTGATCATCGGCAAACACCCTACCCGAGGCGGCAGCGAGGTGTTTATCTACTGCCGCGATACCCCGAATCTGTTTGCCACCGTGGCCTCGGCGCTGGATCAGAAGAACCTCAACATCCACGACGCCCAGATCATGAACTCGCGCAGCAACTATGTGCT
>NZ_QAJD01000179.1:0-1814 GCF_003061465.1 Aeromonas sp. HMWF017 | reverse complement strand
TGGCCCGGATCGGTGCCGTTTTCCAGCAATGCGGACTGTCGCTGCACGCCGCCAAAATTGCCACTTTCGGTGAGAGGGTCGAGGACTTTTCAGCCTGACCAGCCTCGATGGCGAGCCATTGACCGCCGAGCAGCAAAAACAGCTGGAAGAGCGACTGGTACACCAGCTCAATCCCCAGCAGTCGGTACTGGATTAAGCGAAGAGTGATTCGAAGGAGGCTGGTTGTCGGGCGTTTTTTGCCATACCAAACAACTGGTTGGCGCACATCGGATGAAGAAATGGTCGCTGGCCGGAAGAATTCCGGTCAACCCCTTAAAAACAGTCGGAAAAGTGTGATACAACAAACAGAATTTTTTAAAGGAAACCTGTCATGACCGAGTTGCAACAGATCATTGAAGCGGCCTTCGAGCGCCGCGACACCATTACTCCGGGCTCCGTGGATAGCACCACCAAGTCCGCCATCCTGCAAGCCATCGACCTGCTGGACTCCGGCAAGGCGCGGGTTGCCGAGAAGATCGCCGGTGAGTGGGTTGTCCATCAGTGGTTGAAGAAAGCGGTACTGCTCTACTTCCGCATCAACGACAACGGCATCATCAAGGGCGACGATGCCCAGTACTACGACAAGGTTCCCCTCAAATTCTCCAACTACACTGCCGAGCAGTTCAAGGAAGCGGGTGTGCGCGTGGTGCCGCCGGCAACAGCCCGCAAAGGCTCTTTTATCGCCCCCAATACCGTGCTGATGCCCTCCTATGTCAACATCGGCGCCTTCGTTGACGAAGGTACCATGGTCGATACCTGGGCCACTGTCGGCTCTTGCGCCCAGATCGGTAAGAACGTCCACCTCTCCGGCGGCGTCGGCATCGGCGGCGTACTGGAACCGCTGCAGGCCAACCCGACCATCATCGAAGACAACTGCTTTATCGGTGCCCGCTCCGAAGTGGTTGAAGGGGTGATCGTTGAGGAAGGTTCCGTCATCTCCATGGGCGTCTTCATCGGCCAGTCCACCCGCATCTATGACCGCGAAACCGGCGAGATCCACTACGGCCGCGTACCGGCTGGCTCCGTGGTCGTCTCCGGCTCCCTGCCCTCCAAGTGCGGCAAGTACAGCCTCTACGCGGCGGTGATCGTCAAAAAGGTCGATGCCAAGACTCGCGCCAAAGTCGGCATCAACGCCCTGCTGCGCTCCATCGACGAGTAATCAGCATTGCTGTGATGAAAAGGGCGCCTTATGGCGCCCTTTTGATTTTGGCGCCCCTGTCACAGGCAAGCCATGAGGCATCGGTTAAGATGGATGGGACAGGATCGTTTCAAACCGAGGAAGCCTGATGTACGAGAATCTGAAGAGCCTGGGGATCCAGGATCCCGCCTCCGTCGACAGCTATACCCTGCGCCAGGAGGCCAACCACGACATCCTCAAGATCTACTTCAAGAAGCAGAAGGGCGAGTTCTTCGCCAAGAGTGTCAAATTCAAGTATCCCCGCCAGCGCAAGACCATGCTGGTCGACTCCGGTACCCATGAGTACAAGGATGTCACCGAGATCAACGCCAACCTCAAGTATGTGGTGGATGAGCTGGACAACCTGACCCAGGGCGTCCATCAGCAAGCCGACCCGGACATCAAGCAGAAGATCCTGCGCGACCTGCGCCATCTGGAAAAAGTGGTACAGAACAAGATCAGCGAAATCGAACGGGATCTGGAGAAACTCTAATCCCCCCGACTCGACAAAAGAGCGCCCAGGTGGCGCTCTTTTTATTGGCTGGCTTTATGGGGCTATGGGGTTATCTGGCAATGCCGTGCGATAAGGTGAGCGGAG
>NZ_QAJD01000178.1:15405-16715 GCF_003061465.1 Aeromonas sp. HMWF017 | reverse complement strand
CGCCATCTCGTTGGCCGCTTCGACCACGCCACTGGTCGCGTTACCCTGGCTGTCACGCCCCTTGTAGGCAAAGTTAGCCATCGCTTACCCCAGATCCTCGGCCAGTCGCAGCACCTCATCCACCGAGGTGATCCCCTGACGGGCATAATCGAGGGCAGTGAGGGCAAGCGGCCGGTAGTGTTCGTGTTGACGGGCCGCCTTGGCGAACCCTTCCGCATCGTTGCGGCGCAGGGCATCCATCATCGGTTGATCCAGCTCAAGCAGCTCGTAGACCCCGATCCGGCCGGAATAACCGGTAAAGTTGCAGCTCTGGCAACCTCGGCCCTTGTGATAGGTGTGTTGGCCAGGCGCCTCGCCGGAGAGCACGGTAAGCCAGGTGGCCTGCCCTTCGTCCGGCGCCTTCTCCTCGACGCAGTGCTCACATACCCGCCGCACCAGCCGCTGGGCGACCACCGCTCGCAGGGCGCTCGCCACCAGATAGCCGGGCGCCCCCATGTCGATAAGACGCAAGGCACTGGTCACCGCATCGTTGGTGTGCAAGGTGGTCAGCACCAGGTGGCCTGTGATGGCGCCACGCAGACCGATCTCCACCGTTTCGTTGTCCCGCATCTCACCCACCAGCAGGATGTCCGGATCCTGACGCAGGGTGGAGCGCAACACGTTGGAGAAGGTGAGGCCGATCTTTGGGTTGACCTGCACCTGATTGACGCGGGAGAGACGATACTCCACCGGGTCTTCTACCGTGATGATCTTGTTGCTGGACTGGTTGAGCTCGGAGAGTGCGCCATAAAGGGTGGTGGTCTTGCCGCTACCGGTCGGACCGGTCACCAGGATCATCCCGTGTGGCCGTTTGAGCTGACGACGGAAACGGGTCAGGATCTCAGGCGGCATGCCGGTCTCGGTCAGCGACAGGATGCCGGAGGATTGATCCAGCAGACGCATCACCACCGACTCACCATACTGCACCGGCATGGTGGACATCCGCACGTCCACATCGCGGCCGCGCACCTTCATGTTGAAACGGCCATCCTGCGGCAAGCGCTTCTCGGAGATATCGAGCCCCGCCACCAGCTTGAGACGCAGCACCAGCGCCTGGGCGATGCGTACCTCGTTGAGGATATTCTCGTGGAGGATGCCGTCGATCCGCTGACGAATGCGCAGTACCTTCTCGTCCGGCTCGATATGGATATCCGAGGCGCCAACCTGCACCGCGTCTTCAAACAGGGAGCGCAGCAGCTTGGCCACCGTCGCCTCCCCCTCATCATTAGCTCCCAGATTGCTGGAGCCCAGCTCGAAGCCGGTGTCCTGAT
>NZ_QAJD01000178.1:6007-15388 GCF_003061465.1 Aeromonas sp. HMWF017 | reverse complement strand
GTACGGCGGTAGAGCCGGTCGAAATACTCCAGCAGCTGCCCTTCTCGGGCAACCGCCAGCACCATGATGCGCGGGCTTAGCAACGCAGCGATGGCATCCAGTGCACTCAGATCGGCCGGGTCCGACATGGCCACCGTCACCCGATCGTCGGTGAGATTGACCGCCAGCGCCCGGTAACGGCGCGCCTGCACCTCGGGCAACAGCGGCACGGCGGCAGCATCTATGGTGAGGTTGTTGAGATCGAAGAAGGGCACATCCAGCTGACGGGCGAGGAACTGCAGCAACTGCACCTCGCTGATAAAGCCGAGGTCGATGAGGGTGGTGCCCAGCTTGCGGCCGGTCTGACGCTGCTGCTGCAGCGCGAGCTGCAGCTGATCATCGGAGATGATCTGCTCTTGTACCAGCAGGTCGCCGAGGCGCATTTTCAGTCTGGGTTGTGCCATGTTTGCTCCGATCTCTGTTACTTCACACCCGTTGCCGCATCCGATTAGGCTTAGCTAATCTAACCTGCTGTTTATCAAGGGGTTAGTTGACCAATTCGTTGTTCCAGCCAGTTGGTCGACGCCTCGCCGAGGTTGCCGTGCAGCAAGGCGTTGCGATAGGCATCGAGCGCCCGCTGGCTGTGGCCCTGACCATCCTCGGCCACGCCGAGGCCAAGCCACCAGCGGCCCTGATCCGGCTGCTGACGCAGCAGCTTCACATAGAGCGCCGCCGCATCGGCATTCTGGCCCAGCTCCTGAGTCAGCCCGGCCCAGGTGGCGTAGTAGTCCATGTTGCTGGCGAGATCCGGCTGATAACCAGACAACCAGCCAAGCGCCTGCTGCTGCTGCCCCTCGCTGATGGCAAGGCGGGCCAGTAACAGACGAAAATCGGCCTGCTGGGGATCGAGCCGGATCCCCTCTTCCAGCAGCTGACGCGCCTCGGTCAGGCGGCCCTCGCCGTAGAGCAGCCCCGCCAGCTGCTCGCGCGCCCCCTGGTTGTAGGGATCGTGGGCCAGCACCTGATAGTAGTTGTCCTGCGCATCCCGCAGGCTTCCCTTGGCCATGGCGGTGGTCGCCTTGCGCTCAGCCAGTGCTGCCAGCTCCTTGGCCGACAGCTCGACCGTCTCGATCTTCAATACGCTCGGCTTGCGCGGTGCGCTGGCGACTGCCTGCTGCTCTGCCGCCAGTTCGGCGTAAAGCTCGGGCTGCAGCTCTTCATCGGTCGGCTCGGACTCGTCAACATCGCTGGAGGCATCAAAGGGCGCACCGTCGGTCCCGTAGTCCGAGTCACTCTCGCCTGCCTCATCATTCACCGCCTCCTGACTTGGCAGCGGCAGCGCAGCCGCCACCTCGACCGGCTCAGGCTGGCTGACTGGCGCGGCGGCCCTTGCCACCACATCGGGAGTCACCGCATCGGGGGCGATCACTTCACTGGCAGCCGTCACGGTATGGGTCTGCTGCCAATAGATCCAGGTTCGCCAACCAAGGATCCCCAGTGCCAGACCGCAGATCAGGGTCAACAGCAACATCCACCATCCCTGCTGGCGCGCAGGGGCAATATAGACGGCAGCACCTTCGGATCCTTGCTGGCGCCGGTCCAGATCTTTCAGCATCTGGTTGATAACGCTCATGGCCAGACTCCATAAGCCAGCATAGGTATCCGCCAGCCCCATGTTGACGCACAACGCAGCTGGGGCGCTCTCATATCCCCGAGCATCTGGTTGATAACGCTCATGGCCAGACTCCATAAGCCAGGGCGCACCCCAGCAACAGTAACAGGGGCCACCAGCGCCGTGGCGCAAAGCGGCTGGCATCGTCGGTATCGCGAATGGCGAGCCGTACCAGACGGCTATCGACCTGACGCACACCCTGACCATAGGCCAGCATCAGGCACTTCTGCGCCAAGATATTGATAAGTCTCGGGATCCCTCGCGATGCGCGCCACAACAGACGCATGGCTCGACCTGCAAACAGCGGTGCCCCGCGGTAACCGGAGACCTGCAATCTGTGCTCCAGATAGGCGCGGGTCTCGTCAAAACGCAGCGGCCGCAGGCAGTAGGAGAAGCCAATCCGCTGGCGCAGTTGGCGCAGATGCGGCTTGGCCAGTCTGGCATCCAGCTCCGGCTGGCCGAACAGCACGATCTGCAGCAGCTTGCTCGATTCGGTCTCGAGATTGCCGAACAGGCGGATCGCCTCCAGGGTCTCGTCCGGCAGCGCTTGCGCCTCGTCGATCAGCACCACCACCCGGCTGCCTTGCTGGTGCAGGCTGATCAGGTGACGATGGATACGATCGGTCAGATCCAGCTCGCTCTGATCCCGTACCGCCAACCCCAGCTCCAGCGCCAGCGCAATGCGCAGCTCGGCCGGAGTGAGGTGGGGATTGGGCAACCAGGCAAGCCGCACCGGACGCGCTTCCGAACCCAGCTCGCTGAGCAACTTGCGGCATAGCAGGGTTTTGCCGGTACCCACCTCGCCGGTCACCTTGATAAAGCCCTCCCCCTGCGCCAGCGCCCAGTTAAGCACCTGCAGCGCCTCTTCGTGAGGCGGCAGGCCGTAGTAGAAGCCGGTATTGGGGGTGAGGCTGAACGGTGCCTCCTGCAGGCCGAAGTGGGTCAGGTACATGAGACCTCACCTGCCACGGCAAGCAAGCAGCCTGTGCACTCAAGACTGCACAGGCCGTTCGGAATAAGGGTGACCGCATCTGGTGTCATGGGTCAGCCCTTGGCCGGATACCACTTGTCGAGCAGCTCGGAGGAGCGTTGCAGCTCGTTTTGCCAGGTATCTTTCTCCACCACGGTCGGTTTGAGCATGATCACCAGCTCCACCTTCTTGGTGCTCTCGCGGCGGTTGGTAAAGGCTTCACCCACCCAGGGAATATCCCCCAGCAGCGGCACCTTGCTGACGATCTCCTGCTTGTCGGTCTTCATCAGGCCGCCGATAACGATGATGTCACCGTTATTGGCCTGCACCACGGTATCGGATTCGCGGATCGAGCTCTTGGCGAGCGGCAGTTGCAACTTGCCACCCGAGGTACCCATGTCGATCACCTTGTTTTGCTCTTCGGTATCGATAACCGAGGGATGGATATGCAGCAGCACCTTCCCCTCTTCATCGATCTGCGGCGTTACGTCCAGCGCTATACCGGAGAAGAAGGGGGTCAGCTCCACGTTAGGTGTCTTGTCTGTGCCCGTCGAGGTAGTGGTAATGGTGGTGGACGCATTGGTGACGTAATACTCGTCCGTCCCCACCTTGATCACCGCCTTCTGGTTGTTGGTTGCGGTGACACGGGGACTGGAGAGGGTATTCACATCGCCTTGGGTCTTGAGCAAGTTGACCGCCACATTGAAGTTGCCATCAGAGATCTTGAAACCGGCGCCGCCACCCAGCGCACTGAAGATCTGGTTGGGGGTGCTGGGCAGCTGAGTATTGGCAAGCGACTGGCCACCGGTAATCCCCTTGTTGCCATCCCAGCTGGCGGAGAGACCGCTCCAGTCCACCCCCTGCTCATACCCTTCGTTGAGGGCAACTTCGATGATCCGTGCCTCCAGCACCACCTGCCGCTTGAGGTGACTCTCTGACTGGGTCAGGAATTCACGCACCGCCTTGAGCTCTTTCGGGTAGGCACGAATGGTGACCAGACCCGCCTGCGGGCTGGTGATCACGGCGCGACCGTCACCCGTGCCAATCAGGGTCTGCAGGGAGTCGCGCAGATCAGTCCAGTAGTCGCTGTTGGTGTCGGTTTCGATACGGGTGCCGTTGTTGTTGTCACCGCTCGAGTTGTTGCTGGTTGAGCTGTTGCTGCCGCTGTTGTTGTTCGATGCACTGTCAAAACTGCTGTCGCTGCTGTTATTGCTGTCATTGGCCGTCACCCCGCCGGTGCTGACCGAGGTGCGGGAGAGGCCACGACGGGACATCATCAGGTAGTTGACCGGGATGGTTTCGGTACGCAGACCCGCCGGATAGATATGGAAGACATTGCCCTTGCGCTGCACGTCGAAGCCGTACATGTCGCCCACCACCGCCAGCACCTCCGGCAGAGTCACATCCTTGAGCTCGACGGAGACCAGCCCGGCCACCCCGGGGTGAACCGCCACGCTGTAGCGGGAGCCCTTGAACAGGGAACCGAAAAACTCCACCGCCTCCACATCGTGAGCCGCGATACGCAGCCGCTTCTCCGGCATGCCGACCGGCATCTGCGGCCGGTTCAGCTGCAGCAATTCACTTTGCACCGATTTGGGCAAAGCGGTCAGAGGGGCAGCCTGTTTCTGCTGTTCGTTCATGGCCTGTTTGAGAGCATCCTTGGCCTGGGTCGGCTCGGAGTGCTGATACGTGGTACAGCCTGCAGCCATCATGGCCACGGAGATCAGACAGAGACGGTGTTTTTTCATGTAATTAGGGCACCCTGACTTGCAATTAAACTCGATAAAGCCGATTCACCTCTCGAGAGGCAAGCACGACTCAAACCCGGATCTTGCTGGCAAACAGTGTTACCGCATGGCGTTTTCCCGCCTTTTCCAGCACCACGGCATCGGCATTGATGGCCACCAGCGTATAGCCGTCCACCTGTTGTCCGACCCGATAACTCTTGCCATTGAGTACCGCCAGTGCCGGGCCATTACCCAACACCACACTCTGCAGCTTCGGCAAACCGGCGCTGCTCTCGCCAGTCGCACGGGCGCCAACCGCCACATCCGCCAGCGGCGCGGTGGGATCCTGCAATACTTCGACCTGCTCCGCCTGTACCAGCAAGCTGCACAGGCAACAGCACAACGCAAACACTCTAGCCACGGATAAACTCCTTGCTGGTACTCAGGGTGTAGATCTCCATCTCCACCACCGCGCCGGGATAGGCTTTGACCTGATAGTCGAACTGCTTCCAGTAGAAGTGGCGCGGCAAGGCTTCCAGCGCTTTAAGATATTGATACACATCGAAATAGCCGCCTTCAAGCTGAAGCCGGATACCATGCTTGTAGAGATTGACCTTCTGCTCCCCCGCCATCAGCGGGGTCGGCTCCAGCGAACTGAGCGCCAGCATATGAAGATTGGCGGAGCGGGAGAGCAGCGCCTCCAGCACCAGCGGCATCTCGTGCGCCGGGATCAGATCGACGGTCTGGGCCTTCAGCTCATCGTCGATCCGGGCCAGATCCGCTTCGACCTGCGCCAGCTGGTCGCGAACTCCCTGATTGGGATCCCGCTTGAGCCGTGCCTGTTTGCCGAGGTTTTCCAGCTCCATGATCTCGAGGTCGCGCTCGGCGGCGCTCAGGGCCATGCGATCCTGCTGCAGGCGAGTATCAGCGCCATCGAGCCAGCCGTAGAGTCCGGCTGCGCCCAGCAGTACCAAGCCGGTCAGCAGGATCAACACCCGCTCCCGCTGGCTCAACACGGCGATACGCTGGCCCCATGCCTGCCATTGTGCTTTAAGGTTCATCAGGGTTTCTCCCGCGCAATGCCGCTCAACTGGAAGGTCAGACGACCCTCCTTGTCACGACTCAGGGTCAGTTCACCAAACTCTTTGCCCACCAGACTCGGGGTCTGCTTGAAGCGGTTGACCCAGGCTGGTACATCCTGACTGCGGCCAGCAAAGCCGGAGAGGTTGATCCGCCCTTCGTTGATCTCGATGCGCTGCAACGAGAGGTTGCTGCTGCGAATGCGGGAGAGATCCGCCATCACGCTGGCGTAGCCCTGGGATTTTTGCAGGGTCAGACTGCCCAGCTGGCGCATCAGCCCCTGCTTGGCCGTCAACTCATCCTGCTTGTTGACCAGTTGCTGTTGCAGCCGGGGATCCGCCTGATGGCGCGCCAGCTCGGCATCGAGCCGCTGTGCCTCGCTGCGCTTGAGCTCCAGCTCGGCAGAGCGCTGCGCCAGTGCCCGGCTGACCTGCTGCTGCTGCCAGCCGTAACCGACACCCGTCAGCAGGATCAGCAGCAGCGCAAAGCCCCACACCAGCGCCATCTGATTGAGGCTGGCCCACTGCCGCTTGGGGCGAAACTCGGCGCCATAGAGGTTTATCTGACGTTTCATCACGCATCCTCCCCGATGGCGGCTGCGTAGGCAGAAAGGTATTCGACGCCGGCCAGGACCGCCTTGTTGGCCATGGCGGAGACGGCAAAGCCGAAGGTCTGCTCCATGTGGCGCACCAGAGTACCGATAAAGGGCGAGGCAACGGCAAACTGCATCTGCCCCAGCTCGGGCAATTTCAGCTGGCCCGCCAGATAATCGAGGGAGCGCTGGATCTCCAGCGCCAGTGAATCGAGCAGCATGCTGTCCGGCTCATGTTCGCCAGTCAGGCTGGTGAAACCGCGCAGCTGGCGGGAGAAGCAGAGCCCGCCCTGATGGAAGACCAGCAGTTGCAGATCCTGCCCCTTGGGCTGCCACAGCAGCATGCGCACCGTGTCATCCGCGTCATAGAGAGAGGTGAGCGCCAATTCGTCGCTGATGATGGATTGCAGGGTGGCGATGCCGTTGATGGCATCGGCCAGCTGTTGCACCCGGCTCTTGGGCAGGCAGATCACATTGATGCGCGGACGACCGGCCGGCGGGGTGGGCAAGTCCACATAATCCATCGCCAGTTGCAGCACGGGTTCGCTGACATAGTCCTTGATGGCCCAGGGGAGCGCCCCCGGCATTTCGGCGTCAGGCACGGCAGGCTTGTCGATCTGGATCTGTTGATAAAGGCTGGCGGCGAGGGCCACCCGCACCGTAGACTTGGCCAGCCCATGACGGCTGAACAACTCGTTCATGGCCACAGCCCACTCCTGTGGGCCGTTGATGGTGCGCGTCGCGAAGACGGGGGGATTGCCCACCGCAGCCAGCATGATCCTGTCATTGGCCAGCAAGAGCCCGACCTGGCGGCTTGGCGTCGACCGTCTGAACAGTTGTTTCATGTAAGCCCGCCCATCAATATTGATTAAATGTATGAAATATTAACATAAACAGCAGATTAGCCTCCATATAAAAGACGGACTCACCATTGCAAGCCAGCCTTTCCGCCGAGTCAGAGGGTCAAGCCACCCTCCCTTCCCCCCTGCAACGCCTCCACCATCCGTTGCTGACCCGCTATGGCGTCGAGCTGTGGTGCAAGCGGGATGACCTGATCCATCCGGCCATCTCCGGCAACAAGTGGCGCAAACTCAAGTACCACCTGCTGCATGCCAAAGAGCATGGCAAACGGCACCTGCTCTCGTTTGGCGGCGCCTACTCCAATCATATCCACGCGCTGGCGGCTGCGGGGTGCCAATCTGGTCTTCGTACTACCGGTATCATACGGGGCGAGTATGACGCCGTCAGTAACTCTACCCTACGGGATGCCCGGCGCTGGGGCATGGATCTCGTTTTTGTCGACCGCCAGAGTTACCGGCGACGGCAGGATCCCGACTGGCTGGCCCAATTCGATGCACCCGATACCCTGATCGTGCCGGAAGGGGGCAGTAGCCCGCTGGCCATCCCCGGCGTGGCGGAACTGGTCGGCGAAGTGCCCTTCTCGCCGGATCTCTGGGTACTGCCCTGCGCCAGCGGCGGCACTCTGGCGGGCCTGATCGCTGGCAAACGGGATCGGGAGCAGATCCTCGCCATTGCGGTACTGAAAGGGGGCGGCTTTATCGCTGACGAGGTGTGTCGCCTCCATCCCGCGGCCGCCAGCATTCCCGGCTGGCGCATCGCGCTCGATCATCACGATGGTGGCTACGCCAAATTCAGCCCGACCCTCTGGCAGTGGGTAGAGGATTTCAGCGCCGATACCGCCCTGCCGCTGGAGCCCATCTACAGCGGCAAGGCAATGTGGGGGCTGTTTCGCGAGCTGGTGGCAGGCCGTATCGCCCCCGGCAGCAAAATCGTCTTTATCCACACCGGCGGCATGCAAGGGCTCGCCGGGCTGCGGGAGCAGGGCCGACTGTGAGTCCCGCCTGACGGCAACCGCAAACAATACCGCAAACAACAGAGGGTCGCCCCAAGGCAACCCTCTGTTGTTTATCTCAATCACCAGCCGGTTCCGGCACCAGCCGCTGGGGTTCGGCAAACCAGGGCCCCTGCCCGGCATGCACCCCGAGGTGGCGCAGCATCTTCCACTCGTCGCCACTTTCCACCCCCACTGCCAGCACCCGGGTGCGGGTATTGGCGCAGCCCCCCACCAGACTGCGCACCGCCATCTGGTTGACCTGACGGGCATGGATCTCCCGCACCAGACTGGGGTGCAGCTTGAGGAAATTGATCTCGAACTCCTTGATGTACTGGGTGCTCACCACATCCTGACCGGCATGATCGATGGCCAGCTGGCAGCCAAGCATCCGCAGGGAGCGCAGCGGCCGCTTGAGCGCCTCGAAATGGCGGGTCACCTGGGATTCGGAGAGTTGCAGGATCAACCGCTCGTTGGTGCTGCGCGGCAGCTGGAACAGGGCAAAGAAGAGCCAGCGCTGGAACTCGCGGTTGAGCAGGCTCTGGGCACTGAGGGTCAGGCTGATGGGGCAGCTCTGCTCGGAACGCTGGCGCAGCAGGGCGAGGGTCTGCTCCGCCACCAGCCGATCCAGTTGCAGCAACAAGCCCACCTTCTCCGCCATCGGCATGAAGATCCCCGCCTGCAGGGCACGCCCCTGCTCATCGTGCAGATAGGTGAGCAACTCCTGCTGCAACACTACCTGCCCCCGATCCTGCTGGATCGGCTGGGTGTAAAATTCGATGCCGTGCTCTTCGAGACGGCGGCTGATCAGGGTGCGCCAGCGTACCGTGCCCTTGCTGCTCTGCTCCTCATCCAGCTGCTTCTCGTAGAGGAACCAGCCGTTGTGGCCCTGCAGCCGGGCACTCTTAAGGGCCAGCTCCGCCTCCTCCTGCACCTTGAGCAGGCTGTCTTCGGCCTGATAGCAGACGGCGCCAAGATAGACCGCCGTGTCGGGATTGATCTCCTGCGGCCAGTGCAGTCGTTGCAAGCTCTTGAGCAGCTGGCTGGCGCTATCCACCATCTCGCTCTCGGACATATTGGGCAGCAACACCGCAAAAACCTGACCGGCGTAGCGGGCCTGCAGGGCGCCGTTATGCTTGCGCACGAAGGCACCTATGGTGGCGCTCGCCTCCATCATCAAATCGTGCCCCAGCAACTCGAACTGATCGGCCTCCAGCTCCTCCAGACAGGCGAGATCGATCAGCAGCACGCCGCCGCTCATCACGCTCGCCTCCATGATGGCGCTCTCCAGCCGGTTGTCGAAAAACAGCCGGTTGCCGATGCCGGTCATCTTATCGACGAAGGCGTTGCTGCGAATGAAGTTGTCGAAGCGGCTGCGCTCCTTGCGGGCATCCGCCAGCTCGGCGAGCAGATGATCGAGGGCCTGACTGGCGGCCACCGGCCACTCTTCGGCGGGGTCATGACTCAGTTTGGAGAGTTTGTCATCGAGGATCAGCTGGGCGCGAATGC
>NZ_QAJD01000178.1:0-5997 GCF_003061465.1 Aeromonas sp. HMWF017 | reverse complement strand
CTGCTGGCGCAGCCAGCGGATGGAGTACCAGAGACCGAACACCACGATAAAAATGCCCAGCGAGATGCCGGACATCGCCTTGATGGAGTATTCCGCCTCCTTGAAGGGGCGCTCCAGTTTGAAGTTGGCCTGCATGCCGGTCTGATGGGGCAGCGGGTGGCTGTATGGCACCAGCAGTTGTTCATCGACCGGATTGCGCACATCGCGGAACCAGTAGACCCGCTGGTTATTCTGGCGCACCTCCAGCTCGACCACATGGGCAGCCCGCAGCAGAGTGGGCAGCCAGTGGCTCATATCCTCCATGTCGTGAGCTACATCGAGCTGCTTGTCGATCACTTCGACCAGCGCATCGACCTTCTTTTGCTGCAACTCCATGCCCAGCTCGCGAAAGCTGAACACCCCGCCAATCAGCACGGTCGCCATGGCTGCGATCACGCAAAGGGTGATAAATGAGACAAGCTGTGTAGTGAGTTTCATGCGCCTTTCCGTATGCCCAGCATCATCCATGTCGCCTCATGGTAGCAGCGGCGATCGGGCCACAGCTATGGATGAAGATCCCGCTTCTGCAATTTAAGCGGGCAAGCATAACCCAAAGCAGAGGGAGAATACCAAGGATGACGGGCTACAGATGCGGGAAAGGGCGGGATGACAGACAGAAAAATGGTCCCTCAAAGGGGACCAAAAGGAACACTCATATCAAAACTAACACTCTGTGCTACTGACAAAAAACAGATACAGGAGTATTGAACACACGGTGAGTCAAACCGCAGGGCTACTCTAATGCAGTTCGGATAAGCTGAGCAATTGTCATTTATGACAGGTCAGCGATTGAATCTAGCCAAAGTTAATAATAAACACATTTAAAATCATGTAGTTAAAAAATCAATCAACAAGTGTGACAACTCGGACTCAAATTGATTGCACTAATGCTCTATGATGGCAAAGTCCATTTGTGTCTCATGAAACTGGCAGGTACTTCCTTTGCGTAAATCACCCGTCTGGATCGCTCTGTTGCTGTTCGTCCTGCCTGTCGTGGGCAGCCAGTTTCTCGGCCTGTGGTTTGCCAAGCCGATGGCCTTTCATCTGCTGGAAGAGAAGGTTGCCGAGCTCAAGGGGGCCATGGCCGTACGCCACCGGGAGCTGGATGCCGCCATCAACAAACAACTGGCACAATTTGAGTTCAACTGCGGTGCCAAAGACATGGAGCTGCTGCGCGATCCGCGCTTCTACAGCGCTCATATCCGCCTGCAAGGGTTGGAGCTCGCTTCCGGCAACAGCTGCTCCAGCCTGGGGGTGGAGATCCCGCTGATCAAAGAGCTCCAGAACAGCGGGCAGAAGTTTGGCAAGTTGGGGATTACCGCCACCGTGGCCAAATACAATACCGAGCAGGAGCTGGTGGCCTTTTACCAATCCGGCGACAACCTCGCCTACTGGGTGCTGGATAACAGCTGGAGCCACGACCTGCTGCAACACCCCTGCAGCCACTGCTTCTATCTGGAGTTCAGCCGACAGGATACCGATGCAAGCACAGTCCACTTCCCCCGTGGCGACCAGGAGATCAAACAGGAAGAGAGCAATATCAGCCTCAGTTTCTTCGATCCCAATGAACTCACCAAACAGACGGTCTGGGCGGGAAAAGCGCTGGAGCAATATGCCCATGACCAACTCAATCACTACGGTCTCTGGTTCGGTATCGCGCTCGGTGCCCTGTTAAGCGTCACATACTGGCTGCTGCGCAGCTATCGGCGCTCCCTCAAGGGACTGCTGCAAACAGGGTTGATCCGCAAGGAATTTATTCCCCTCTACCAGCCGATAGTGGATGCCCGTACCCACCAAGTGGTGGGATTCGAGGCGCTGCTGCGCTGGCAGCGGGGAAACGAGCTGATCCCCCCGGGCACCTTTATCGAATATGCAGAGGAGCAGGGGCTGATCCTGCCGATGACCGAACAGTTGCTGGAGCAG
Source organism: Aeromonas sp. HMWF017 (assembly GCF_003061465.1). Lineage (NCBI taxonomy): Bacteria > Pseudomonadati > Pseudomonadota > Gammaproteobacteria > Aeromonadales > Aeromonadaceae > Aeromonas > Aeromonas sp. HMWF017. The sequence goes on along the minus strand of NZ_QAJD01000178.1, from coordinate 4,035 downwards.
GTGATCACCGACCTGCCGCAGCTGGCACCGGAGCAGTGGGTCAGCGTCAATCTGGTGGCGGCCCATATCGAGCAGCCCCTGCTGCGCACCCTGCTCGCTCACAGCCAAAACCCCTCACCCACCCGGCTCACCTTCGAGCTGACGGAGCGCAAGCCGATCCTCGACATCAAGGCGGCCACCGAGGAGATCACCCTGCTGCAACAGATGGGGTATCACTTCAAGCTGGATGATTTCGGTACCGGCTACGGCGGCTTTGCCTACCTGCAGAGCCTGGGGATCCGCCAGATCAAGATCGACAAGATGTTCGTCGATACCATAGGCACCAACGACCTCAAGCGCAGCGTACTGGATGCCATCATCGTCTTTGGTCGGGAATCAGGCATGGAGATGATCGCCGAAGGGGTCGAGAGCCAGCTGCAGGTCGACTATCTGAGCCAGCACGGCGTCTATCTGATCCAGGGCTACTTCTTCGGCAAACCCATGCCGCTGAAGATACTGACCCACTGGCAACGGGAGTGGCAGTTGCAACACCAGAAGGCCAGCTAACACAGAGATGGCAGGATTTGGCTGCGAAATGGCCTGGCTATACGCTCGGCATCACCAAAGAGGTGCCGATGGCCGGTAAGCCCCCCAGCAGACCCGGGCCCGGCTCCATGGTGAAATCGAACCACCTCCTGCCACCCCTTATTTACATTCAGCAACAAAATGATCTGCCCTGACGGGGATAACAACCTTTATCATAAGGAGCCGGTTATTGCGCAACCGATAACCGTGCAGCCTGTTTACGTCATCCGGTCGTCAAGACCCCAAATAGAGAACCATTGCCTATGAAGACAGTTATCCGGCAAGAGATTGCCCTGCCCGTTGGCCTGCTGACCCTGCTCTTTTTCAAGACCCTGGGCAGTGACCTGCTGACAGAGACAACTCCGCTCGGGATCTATCTTCCTGTTTCGGCGGCACTATTGGCCATCGTCACCTGGGCCATCTTCTCGGTGGTGCGCCACTCCGATGCCCTCGCCATCAAGCTGGGCGAGCCCTTCGGCACCCTGATCCTCACCCTCTCGGTCATCTCGCTGGAGGTGGTGATGATCTCCTCGGTAATGCTGACCGGCGAGCCCAACCCCACCATGGCCCGCGATACCATGTTTGCGGTAGTGATGCTGGTGAGTACCGGTCTGGTGGGCTTCACCCTGCTGTTTGGCGGCTGGCGCTACCACACCCAGAGCTTCAATCTGGATGGGGTCAAATCCTATCTGGTGGCCATCATCCCGCTGGCCCTGCTCTGTCTGGTGCTGCCCAACTTCACCGAGGGCGGTGCAATCGGCAGTATGTCGCGCGCCATGTCGTGGATGCTGATCATCATCTCGATCCTGCTCTACGGGGTCTTTCTGCTGATCCAGACCCGCAGCCACAGCCACTTCTTCGTCGACAGCGATCACGAGGATTATGAGGAGCACCACGGCCCGCTGCAGAGCAACGTCTATCACACCATCCTGCTGCTCGCCTACCTGCTGGTGGTAATCCTGCTGGCCAAGACCCTGGCCATCCCCATCAACTACGGGGTGCATGTCATGGACGCGCCCGCCGCACTGGGCGGCTTTATCGTCGCCTGCATCGTGCTGGCTCCCGAAGCAGTCGGCGCCATCAAAGCCGCCTTCAACAACCAGTTGCAGCGAGCAATGAACCTCTACTTCGGCTCTGTGCTGGCCACCATCGCCCTCACCGTACCTGCCGTGCTCTTTATCGGCTCCATGCTGGGTCAGGAGGTACGCCTCGGCCTCTCCCCCGCCGATATGGTGCTGCTGGTCACGACCCTGATGGTCTGTAAAGTGACCTTCAGCAGCGGCCGCACCAATGTGCTCCATGGTGCGACCCATCTGGTGTTGTTCGTGGTCTATCTGTTCCTGATGTTCGAACACGAATAACCGCGTTCAACCAACGTCAGAAACGCAAAGACCGCCCGATTGGGCGGTCTTTTGTTATCTGCTCCCGGCGGTCACCGGCGCCAGTGAAGCGGCTTCCCCCTCATCCCCAACCCTTCTCCCGCCAGGAGAGAAGGGTGACCAAGGCTTACAGGCTGGGCAGTACCCCGACCGGGATCAGGTCGTTGTAGCTGGCACGGCCCAGCAGGGCGGCGGCCGCCTCGATGTCCGGCGCGAAGTACCTGTCCTTGTCGTAGAAGCTCACCTCTGTCCGCAGTCGTCCCTTGGCCAGCTCGATCAGCTCGGTACTGCGCAGCGGCGCGCGGAAATCGAGCCCCTGTGCCGCCGCCAGCAGTTCAACTGCCAGAATGCCGCGGGTGTTCTCGGCCATATCGGCAAGCCGGCGGCCAGCGAAGGTCGCCATGGAGACGTGATCCTCCTGATTGGCCGACGTAGGCAGGCTATCCACCGAGGCGGGATGGGCCAGGGTCTTGTTCTCGGAGGCCAGCGCCGCCGAGGTGACCTGAGCGATCATAAAGCCCGAATTCACCCCGCCGTTGTTGACCAGAAACGCCGGCAGACCGGACATCCGAGAGTCGATCAACAGCGCCATCCGCCGCTCTGACAGCGAGCCGATTTCGGCAATGGCCAGCGCCAGATTGTCGGCGGCGAAGGCCACCGGCTCGGCGTGGAAGTTGCCACCGGAGAGGATCTCCTCGTCATCGGCAAACACCAGCGGGTTGTCGGAGACCGCGTTGGCCTCGCACACCAGCACCTCGGCGGCGTGGCGGATCTGGGTCAGGCAGGCGCCCATCACCTGCGGCTGGCAGCGCAATGAGTAGGGATCCTGCACCTTCTCGCAGTTGTGATGGGACATGCCGATCTCGCTGCCATCCACCAGCAGGTGGCGGTAGCAGGCGGCCGCGTCGATCTGGCCACGCTGACCACGCACCTCGTGGATGCGGGCATCGAACGGCCGGCGACTGCCGAGCGCAGCCTCCACACTCATGGCACCTATGGTGATGGCACCAGCGAACAGATCCTCGGCGTGGAACAGCCCCTCCAGCGCGAAGGCGGTGCTCGCCTGAGTGCCGTTGAGCAGCGCCAATCCTTCTTTGGGCGCCAGCGCGATAGGCTCGAGGCCTGCAATTTTCAGCGCAGTAGCGGCGCCGATCAGCTCGCCCTTGTGGCGAGCCTTGCCCTCCCCGATCAGCAGGCAGCTCATATGAGCCAGCGGCGCCAGATCGCCGGAGGCACCGACGGATCCCTTCTTCGGCACTACCGGATAGACTTCGGCGTTGATGAGGGTCATCAAGGCCTCAAGCACCGTCAGCCGGATGCCGGAGAAGCCCCGCGCCAGGGAGTTGAGCTTGAGTACCATCATCAATCGCACGGTGGCGTCATCCATGTATTCGCCGATGCCAGCGGCATGGGAGAGCACGATGGAGCGCTGCAGTTCGTCCAGCTGCTCCACCGGAATGCGGGTGTTGGCCAGCAGGCCAAAGCCGGTGTTGATGCCATACACCACCCGGTTCTGCTCTATCACCTTGGTAACCACGGCAGCGGAGGCGTGGATCCCCGGCAGGGCGGCCGGATCCAGTGAAATATGTACCGGCTCGCGGCTGACGCGGCGCAGGGTGGCAAGATCCAGCTTGCCCGGAGTAATAGTCAATTCAAACATGGTGTTACACCTTTCCTTTGACACCGTTGGCGCCGTCAATCATCGGCAGATCCAGTTTCGCCTCATGGGCACAGTTGATGGCAATCTCGTAGCCGGCATCCGCGTGGCGCATCACCCCGGTGGCCGGATCGTTGCGCAGCACCCGACCGACGCGGCGGGCCGCGTCATCGGAGCCGTCGCAGACGATCACCACGCCGGAGTGCTGGGAGAAGCCCATGCCGACCCCGCCGCCGTGGTGCAGGGAGACCCAGGTCGCGCCGCCAGCGGTGTTGAGCAGAGCGTTGAGCAGCGGCCAGTCGGAGACGGCATCGGAGCCATCCATCATCGACTCGGTCTCGCGGTTCGGGCTCGCCACCGAGCCAGAATCCAGATGGTCGCGGCCAATGACGATGGGGGCTTTCAGCTCGCCGTTTTTCACCATCTCGTTGCAGG
>NZ_QAJD01000177.1:0-1239 GCF_003061465.1 Aeromonas sp. HMWF017 | reverse complement strand
CCTGTTGTCGATTTTTATGGAAATTGCGTCAATTACTGGCGTACGCATGTAGATGCTTGATGTGATTTATCATCTGAGGTATTGAGTGAATATTGTGTTGGAGGTGACGAAATTCCTATTTTCATTTTCGTGGATATCTCAGTTGAATGGCCTTAATTTCTATTTTTCTGTGATCGTTGTACGTGATTGCTTATTTCTGAGTCAGATTGCTCTGATGATTTTTTTGTCATTTGCGGTGTTTTCCATTAAGCGTGGCTATACCATTCATAAAAACTCACAAACCTTTATCTTAAGTGCGTCAATATTTGTCTCATCAGGGTGTGGCGCTAGAAAAACGTGTCGTGCAAGCTTTTGTTGGTACAGTTTGCAAGTTGTTTTTATTGGCTTGGTTGTGGGTGTAACTTATTGATTTAAATCATTTTGTTTTTAATGCAAAAAAGGAGGTGTTAATTGCGAATAATGGGTGAGATTTAGTTGCATCAAAATAAAATAAATCTGGCGCAGAGGCCGGCCCTACCAGGAGGGCTGTGTCGCAGTAGCATGTTGATATGTCATTGCATATTAAAGTAATTGCTCCATGCTTTTTATTCGTTGTTGAATAGGGGGGGAGTTCAACTGTCATTTATTACAGTTGCCGCTGATGATAATAGCTATAAGCTTTGCTTCTCTTGATAAAACCTTCAAATCGGGTACTAGAGGATGGGAAAAGGAATTGACGGCGCAACAGTCGCGCCCAAAGAACGCATAAATATCAAATATGTACCGGCAACCGATGGTCAACAGGCGGAGATTGAACTTCCGCTAACCATGTTGGTGGTCGGTAATATGAAAGGACGCAGTGAAGAGACCCCCATTGAGGAGCGTCAAACTGTCTCCATCGACAAGAATAATTTTTCATCTGTCATGAAAGAATCTGCACTGGAACTGAACTTCTCTGCTCCCAATCGCTTGGAAGAGAACAGCCAGGACGAGTTGCCGGTTTCAATCAAAATCCAGTCTCTGGAAGACTTCACTCCTGACAGTGTTGCACAACAGGTCCCTGAGCTGCGCAAGCTGCTTGAACTGCGTGAGGCGTTGGTTGCCCTTAAGGGGCCATTGGGCAATATCCCTTCTTTCCGCAATCGTTTGCAGGATCTGCTGTCCAGTGATGAAGCCCGCGAGCAGCTGCTCAAGGAGCTGGATTTGATTAAGCCTGCCGAGTGATCGCCGGGTTGGATTGACTGAACGAGAAAGGAAAAA
>NZ_QAJD01000176.1:55443-58629 GCF_003061465.1 Aeromonas sp. HMWF017 | reverse complement strand
GGTCAAGACCCTGACCGGCACGGTGGAGTCGGACATCATCCTGATCCCCGAGGTATTGGGGGTGGGGGAGGTGGCCATCAGCGACCACAGATCCAGTGCGCCGACCCACGATGAGCTGGCCAGGCTTGCCAGCGAGGCGCGAGTAGCCGGGCTGCTTGCGGGCAAGAGCGGGGTCAGCTTCTTCCATGTCGGGGATGGCAAGGGGGCATTGGCGCCCCTGCGGGCCCTGCGCGATAAGACCGACATTCCGCTGCGCCAGCTCTATCCCACTCACTGCAACCGCAACCCCTGGCTCTTTGCCGAGGCCATAGAGTGGGGCAAGGCGGGAGGTTGGGTAGATCTCACCACCTCGAGCTTTCCCGATCTGCTGGAGGATGGCGAGCGGCTTGCTGCCGATGCACTCGTCGAGCTGCTGGCCGCCAATGTGCCTGCCGAGCGCATCACCTTCAGCTCGGATGCCAACGCCAGCCTGCCGCGCTTTGATGGCGAAGGGCGGCTAATCGAGATGCGCTGCGGTCAGATTGCCAGCCTGTGGCTGCAGTGCGTGCGCGCGATCCGTCTCGGTGTCTCGCTGGAGAGGGCGTTGGCCGTGGTGACAAGCAATCCGGCGCAGGCGCTGGGGCTTGGCAGCAAGGGGCGTATCGGGGTCGGGCAGGATGCGGATCTGCTGCTGGTGCACGACCGGACGTTTGCTATCGAGCGAGTGATGAGTGGCGGCCAGTGGCGCGAATAAGGCTGCGGGCAATATCGCAGCCAGTGCGAGTGCGTGGTTGCTCCAAGCAGCAAAAGCCCGACAACAAAGTCGGGCTTTTTTATCTGCAATGTGGGAATCAGGCTTAGAGCGCCAGAAACCCGAGGATCAGGATGGGGCCGAGCAGGCTCAGGATAAAGCCGGAGACAATGGCCACCGGCACCACCTGAATACCCCCTGATTTCTGGATAACCGGCAGAGTGAAGTCCAGCGCCGTGGCGCCGCCGTAACCGATGGCCGCCGAGGGGTGGCGTCGCATCAGGACCGGGATGATCAGAATGGCGATAAGCTCACGCCCAAGATCGTTGATAAAGGCAGCAGAACCGAGCACCGGCCCCAGTTTGTCGGCCACCAGAATGCCGGAGAGCGAATACCAGCCGAAGCTCGAGCTCATCGCCAGACCATGGGTAAAGGGCATGCCCAGCAACTGGGCCGCCAGCAGGCTTCCCAGCCAGCTGCTGAGGATGACGGTGGCGGCTATCTTCATCCCCCAGGGATTGAGCAGGATCTGGCGCAGCCGCATGCCGGAGTTGCGCATCTGCACCCCGATGAGAAACAGCAGCAGCATCAGGGCCCACTCGCTCCACTTGTCGATGGGCAGTGCGCGCAGATCCACCAGCAACCCGAGCAGCACACCGCCGAGCACCACAAAGCAAAGCTGCAGGGATTCCCACAACAGGTGTAGCTTGCTCGGCATCTTGGTATCACTCGCCTCGTGGGTCGGCGGCGTGCGCTTGTCGAGCCACCAGAGGGCCAGCAGGTTGCAGAGCGTGATCGCGGTGAGCATCACCCCGGCGACCTTGAAGATCACCGCCAGATTGCTGCCCAGGTTCTCCACATAGGCAAGCCCGAGCCCCATCAGAAACAGAATGAGGTAGACCATCTTGCCCAGACTCTGGTTGACCAGCTTGATCAGCCGGGCAGAGGAGAGGGGAATCAGATAGCCGATTGCCAGTGGCAACAGGATCAGCAAGACATTGAGCAGCATCGAGGCCTCGATCACAAAAACTGATAAAAACACCACCTTATCATTACTTATTGGCTCTGTGTCACATATCTCTCGCTTTCATGGCCGAAAACAGCCCTTTTGGGGGCAGATTGTTACTTTTTTGCCACAACCTCTCTGTTTGATAAGGTTCTGTGCGAGCCCGAGTGCACCAATGAAATCAAGTTGATCCGATCGGGGGGCCGATATTTCGCTCTGAAAGGGGGTGCATAAAGCCATTTTGGTGCCGGTTTGGCACACATCACGCTTTTCTCTTGCCACTGATATGATTGGGGTATAAAAAGGCGGTATCGGAATAGCCATTGAAACGGCTGTTTATGCAAACAAAGTGCTGAAAAATACGCAAAGAGCGAATAAAAATAGAGCGAATCCCCTGAAGACCCTCGTTCTGTATTGTTTTTTCACTATCCGGGTGATATTTTCGCTGAAGGTTGCCATCGGTTAACTTTTTGTTAAATGGACGATGGTTGAGTCACGCCCCCTGCGGCGTCTAGGGACAGACAAGGTTGTAATGGATGAGCGACGTTGCCGCACTGGAAGTACGTGATCTGCACAAATATTTTGGCACCCACGAAGTGCTCAAGGGCATCGACATGACCGCCCACAAGGGTGATGTGATCTCCCTTATCGGCTCCTCCGGCTCGGGGAAGTCGACTTTTCTTCGCTGTATCAATTTGCTCGAAACCCCCTCATCCGGCACCGTCTCGCTCCATGGCGAACTGATCCGGATGAAAACCAGCCGCGCCGGCGAGCGGTTGCCCGAGGATATGCGTCAGGTTGAGCGGATCCGCAGCCGGCTGGCCATGGTGTTTCAAAGTTTCAATCTCTGGTCACACATGACCATCATGCAGAACATTATCGAAGTGCCGATCCAGGTGCTCAAGGTGCCTCGCGCCGAAGCTCTGGCCAAGGCAGAGCAACTGCTCAACCGGGTTGGACTCTGGGAGCGGCGCGACTACTATCCCGGCCACCTCTCCGGTGGTCAGCAGCAGCGGGCCGCCATTGCCCGTGCGCTGGCGGTAGAGCCCGAGGTGATGCTGTTTGACGAACCCACCTCGGCGCTGGATCCCGAGCTGGTGGGGGAGGTGCTCGGCCTGATGCGCGAGCTGGCCGAAGAGGGGCGCACCATGCTGGTGGTGACCCACGAGATGTCGTTTGCCCGGGATGTATCTAACAAGGTGATGTTTCTGCATCAGGGGCGGGTGGAAGAGGAGGGCAACCCCAAGGAGATTTTCGCCCATCCCAAATCCGAGCGGTTCAAGCAATTCATCTCCTCCATCTACTGATGGCGGGATGCCTGGTTACCCAATCAACTGTTTTATCAAGGAGAGATACATGAACAAGCTGATGCTGGCGACAGCCGTAGTTACTGCCCTCGCGTCCGGTAGCCTGATGGCCAAGGAGTGGAAAGAGGTCCGGATCGGGGTTG
>NZ_QAJD01000176.1:53185-55433 GCF_003061465.1 Aeromonas sp. HMWF017 | reverse complement strand
AGAGATGAAAGTGAAGTGCACCCTGGTCAAGCAGGACTGGGACGGCATCATTCCGGCGCTGCTGTCACGCAAGTTTGACGCCATCATCGCTACCATGGACATCACCGAAGAGCGCAAGAAGAAGGTGGACTTCACCCAGAAGTACCAGCACATTCCGGCCCGCTTTGCCGCCAAGAAGGGCACTGATGTGCAGCTCGACAAAGCCTTTATGGAAGGCAAGTCCGTCGCGGTGCAGCGTGCAACCTCCATGGATACCTTTATTACCGACAACTTCCCCAACGCCACCATCAAGCGTTACGGCACGGCCGATGAAGCCTATCTCGATCTGAAATCCGGTCGTGTGGACTATGTGCTGGCCGACTCTGCCGCCATCACCGACGGTCTGCTGAAGAAAGAGGGGGGGGATGCCTTTGAATTCGTCGGCCCGAAACTGACCGATCCCAAGTGGTTTGGCGAGGGTGCAGGTATTGCGGTGCGCAAGGCTGACAAGGATCTGAAAGAGAAATTTAACGCCGCCATTCTGGCGCTGCGTGCCAACGGCAAGTACAAGGAAATCAACGACAAGTACTTCGAGTTCGACGTTTACGGAGAGTAAAACAAAGAGACGTTTACGGCGAGTAAGTCCAAAGACGTCTACGGCAAGTAACGACAGGTTGATCCTGTCAGTAGTCATCGGGCCCGTCACCTCCCTGAGGGAGTTTACGGGCCCGCATTGATTGCAATGGAGCTGCACATATTTCATTCGGACTGCTATGGAGCCTTCTGGTTAGCAGGTGCGTGAAGATTCAGTGGCGATGGAGCTGCATATGTTTGATTTGAAAGGATACGAAGCCTCGCTTCTGGAGGGCGCCTGGGTCACCCTGGAAGTGGCGCTGGCCTCCCTGCTGCTGGCGTTGCTGCTGGGGATGCTGGGAGCGCTGGCCAAACTCTCTCCCTACAAGTGGGCCAGGGCCATCGCCACCGGCTACACCACCATCATTCGCGGCATCCCTGATCTGGTGCTGATGATGCTGCTCTTCTTTGGCGGCCAGGTGCTGATCAACGGCATCTGCACCTGGGTCAACGAGACTTACAACAGCTGGTTACTGGAGAGTAATCCCAATCAGGAGTGGGTCTCCCTGCTGCCGGACTATATCGACATTAGCCCCTTTGTGGCCGGTGTCGCGACCATCGGTTTTATCTTCGGCGCCTACATGACCGAGACCTTTCGCGGCGCCATTCTGGCGGTGGACAAAGGCGAGCTGGAGGCTGCACGGGCCTTTGGCATGCGGGCAACCCAGGTGTTTGTGCGGATCCTCTTCCCCCAGATGATGCGCCACGCTCTGCCGGGGTTTGGCAACAACTGGCTGGTGCTGCTGAAAACCACCGCGCTGGTCTCCATCATCGGCCTTGATGACATGGTGCGCAAAGCCTCGCTGGCGGCGGGCTCGACCCAGCAACCCTTCACCTTCTACATGGCGGTGGCGCTGATCTTCCTGATCTTCACCGCAGTCTCCACCTCGGCGCTCAAGTGGGCCGAGCGTCACTATGCCATCAAGACGAGGTAAGCCATGGATTTCTCAATCATTCTCAAAGAGTGGCCCACCTATTGGGAGGGGCTCTATACCACCGTCTGGCTGGTGGCTCTCTCTCTGATCCTTGGGTTGATGCTGGCGGTGCCCATGGGCATCCTGCGCAACAGCCGCAACTGGCTGATCAAGGGGCCGATCTGGGCCTATATCTACTTCTTTCGCGGTACCCCGCTGCTGGTGCAGCTCTTTATCATCTACTACGGCGCCGCCCAGTGGGAGTGGCTGAAGAACAGTGCCGCCTGGTCGCTCTTCTCCGAAGCCTGGTTCTGTGCGCTGCTGGCTTTCACCCTCAATACCGCCGCCTATACCGCCGAGATCGTGCGCGGGGCGGTGCACAATATGCCGCGCGGCCAGATTGAGGCAGCCAACGCCTTTGGCATGACCCGCTGGCAGACCCTGACCCGGATCATTTTGCCCAACTCGTTTCGTCGGGCACTGCCGGCTTACAGCAACGAGGTGATCTTCATGCTGCAGGGTTCGGCGGTGGCGGGCATCATCACCATCGTCGATCTGACCGGCGCGGCGCGGATCATCAACTCTCGCTACTACAGTCCGTTCGAGGCGTTTTTGACCGCAGGGCTGCTCTATATGCTGCTCACCTTTGTCATCGTCTGGCTGTTCAAGAAGTGGGAAGCGCGCTGGCACGCCCACCTGCGCCCGCGCAATGTGTAAGGTGT
>NZ_QAJD01000176.1:44637-53077 GCF_003061465.1 Aeromonas sp. HMWF017 | reverse complement strand
GCATCCCGCTTTCCTGGTTATCGACAAGCAGCCCGGCATCGGCATGCATGACGAGAAGGGCGACGGTGAGTCGGTCAATCCGGGGCTGGTCAATCGCGTGAAGGCTGATACAGGGCTCACCCTCTATCCGGTGCACCGGCTCGACAAGATGACATCCGGCTTGGTGCTGCTGGCCCGCACAACGGAGGCGAATCGCGAGCTGAGCATGGCCTTTGCGGCCCGTGAGGTGAGCAAGCAGTATCTGGCGCTCTCCGATCGCAAACCCAAGAAGAAGCAGGGCTGGGTGAAGGGGGATATGCAAAAGGGGCGTGGCGGCAGCTGGATGCTGGTGCGCACGCTGGATAATCCTGCCATCAGCTGGTTTGATTCGGTGTCGGTGCGCGAGGGGCTACGGCTCTATCGCATCAAGCCCCAGACCGGCAAAACCCACCAGATCCGGGTTGCCCTCAAAAGTATCGGCGCCCCCATTCTCGGGGATGAGCGCTATGGCGGTACGCCAGCCGATCGCGGCTATCTGCATGCCTGGCGACTGAGTTTTACGCTGGCGGGCGAGCCGTTCGACTTTGTCTGCCCGCCCGATGTGGGGAGTGAATTTGTCACTCCCGAGCTCACGGCAGCCATCGCAGCCCTTGCGCTCTGATGCTTATGCGCCCAGCGCCTGACACCATGATCCAATCAGCGAAAGAGCGTGATACTGACGGGGGCACTCCGCGCTGGATCCTGGCCGACTTTGACGACACCCTGGCCCCCGGTGACAGCCACGCCGGTCTGCTGCGCTATATCCTGCGGCGCCGGATCTGGCCGCTGCTGCTATTGCCGGTGATTGCGCTGGGTGGGGTGGTCTATTTGCTGCCCAGTCAGCGGCGGCGCGGTATCTCCCTTATCTGGTGGGCCATCACCCTGGGGCTCTCCCCCTTGGAGTGGCGCAAGCTGGTGCGCGCCTATTGCCGCACCAGGCCGGGACTGTTTCGTCAGGCTCGCGATCTGCTGCAACACGAGGGGGGGCGCTGCTGGGTGATCTCCGCCAGTCCCTGCGCGCTGGTGCGGGCCCAGCTCTATCAGCAACTGCCCGGCCTGTTGCCCCACCGGATCATTGGCTCGCAGATGCATTACCGGTTAGGCGGCCTGATGCCGCGCTTCTATTGCCACGGTCAGCACAAGCTGCTGCCGGAGATCTGCGCCCTTGATACCGAGCTGGCCTTGAGCGACAGCCTGCACGATCTGCCGCTGCTGGCGTTGGGGAAAGAGGCGTGGTTGATCAATCCGACGCCCACGCGACTGCAAAAGGCTCGGGCCTGCTTGCCCCATCTGATGCTCAAAAACTGGCACCTGTAAGGCAAAGCTGACAGTCCTGCGGGTCGTCACCGTTTGATCCGCAAGGCTGTGGCTTGAATGTCACAATCCATTTACATCCTTTGCTGCCAGTTGCGAAAAACTATCTGCAACCCGCCTCTTCTCTTCCTGCTACGCCCTGCTTCTAATGAAACAAGTTGTTAACACTTGCCGCGCCGCTGGGTGCCGCAATCCGTTTTAACCGAATCAAGAGCAAGGAGCGCCCGATGAATGCCACCTCTTCCGCCACCCACACCATCAATCCGTTAGGCACAGACGGTTTCGAGTTTGTCGAGTACACGGCCCCAGATGCCAAAGGGATTGCCGCCCTCAAGAGCCTGTTTGTTTCGCTGGGGTTTGCCGAGGTCGCCAAGCACAAACACAAGCAGTGCTGGCTCTACCGGCAGGGGGATATCAACTTCGTGGTCAATGCCGAGCCTCACTCCCAGGCGGAGCAGTTTGCCAGCCTGCACGGGCCGAGCGTTTGCGGCATGGCATTTCGGGTGAGCGATGCGGGCAAAGCCCAGCAGTACGCCATCGCCAAGGGGGCCAAGCCTTTTGTCGGCAAGATTGGCCCGATGGAGCTCAATATTCCCGCCATCTACGGTATCGGCGAAAGTACCCTCTCCTTTGTCGATCGCTACGGCGACAAGGGCTCCATCTATGACGTGGATTTTGTCTTCTACCCCGACTGGCAAGCCCGGATGGCGGAGGTGGATGCCGGTCTCATCGAGATCGATCACCTGACCCACAACGTCCATCGCGGCAATATGGATGTCTGGTCCAACTTCTACGAGCGGATCGGCAACTTCCGTGAAATTCGCTACTTCGATATCGAGGGCAAGCTGACCGGGCTGCATTCACGCGCCATGACTGCCCCCTGCGGCAAGATCCGCATCCCCATCAACGAGTCGGCGGATGACAAGTCGCAGATCGAGGAGTACCTGCGCCAGTACAAGGGGGAGGGGATCCAGCACATCGCCATGGCGTCGAGCGACATCTACCACACCATCCGTACCCTGCGCGGCCGTGGTACCGGCTTTATGCCGACCCCGGATACCTACTACGAGAAGGTGAACGGTCGGGTCGAGGGGCATCAGGAGGATCTGGCCGCCCTCAAAGAGCTGCGCATCCTCATCGACGGCTCCCCCACCAAGGATGGCATCCTGCTGCAGATCTTCACCGATACCGTGATAGGCCCGGTCTTCTTCGAGATCATCCAGCGCAAGGGCAACGAAGGGTTTGGCGAGGGCAATTTCAAGGCGCTGTTTGAATCGATCGAGCTGGACCAGATCCGCCGTGGCGTGTTGGATGGCGGCGAGGATGTGAAGGGGGCCCGCAAAGAGGGAGCGAGCAATGCGTAACTGGATTAACTTTCCCCACCGGGAGGGAACCCACTCCCGGCAGGCCCATGCCGACCTGCCGGAACAGGCCATCTATGAGCGCGAGCTGGGGCGCAGTGGCTTTTTCGGCCCCGCCACCCACATGCACCACAAGCATGCCCCCACCGACTGGAGCAGTTGGGAAGGGCCGCTGCGGCCACGGCTGTTTGACTTGAATGCCCTGCAGGAAGAGGTGAGCTCACTCTCTCCCTGGGTGGCTCCCGACATTCTCAGCAACCCCCATTGCCGCTACCGGATATGGCGGCTCTCCGAGGCGATGCCGTTTCTGGTGCGCAACGCCGATGGTGACGAGCTGCTCTTTATCCACGAAGGAAGCGGCGAGTTCTTCTGTGACTACGGCCACCTGACCCTGCGGGACGGTGACTATGTGGTGATCCCCCGTGGCACCATGTGGCGCATCGAGCCGACAGCGCCCCTGTTCATCCTGATGATCGAGGCGACCAACGACAGTTACCAGTTGCCGGACAAGGGGCTGGTGGGCAATCACGCCATCTTCGACCCGGCGGCGCTGGATGTGCCCGCCATCAACGAGCGCTTTTTGGCCCAGCAGGATGAGAATCCCTGGTCGCTGCAGGTGAAGCGCCACGATCAGGTGTCGGTCATCACCTGGCCGTTCAACCCGCTGGATGCGCAAGGGTGGCACGGCGACTTGTGCGTGGTGCGTCTCAACTGGCGGGATATCCGCCCGCTGATGAGCCATCGCTACCATTTGCCGCCGTCGGCCCATTCGACCTTTGTTGCGAGCCGCTTTGTGATCTGCACCTTCGTGCCGCGCCCCATCGAGAGCGATCCCGGCGCCCTCAAGGTGCCCTTCTATCACAGCAATGACGATTACGACGAGGTGCTCTTCTACCACGCGGGGGATTTCTTTAGCCGGGACAATATCGAGCGGGGCATGGTTACCTTCCATCCCGCCGGTTTCACCCACGGCCCCCATCCCAAGGCGTTTGCGGCAGGGCAGGCCTATGCCAAGAAGTTCACCAACGAGGTGGCGGTGATGCTCGATACCCGCGATGCGCTGAACGTCGGCAGTCTGTGCGAAGGGATCGAGAACACCCGGTATGTCTCCAGCTGGCAGCGCCCGGGCGCGGCTGCCGGCAAATAAGGAATCGCTTATGAAATTGGCAACATTGAACAATGGCAAGCGCGATGGCGCTTTGGTGGTGGTGAGCCGGGATCTGACCCGGGCGGTGCGGGTGAGTGACATTGCCCCGACTTTGCAGGCAGCCCTCGATGAGTGGGCCGAGGTTGCCCCAAGGCTGGAGGCTGTTTATCTGCAGCTTAATGAGGGCCGTGCGGCCGAGGCGTTCGCCTTTGACGAAGCGTCTTGCCTATCTCCGCTGCCGCGCGCCTACCAGTGGGCCGATGGCAGCGCCTACGTCAACCATGTGGAGCTGGTGCGCAAGGCCCGCGGCGCCGAGATGCCGGAGAGCTTCTGGCACGATCCGCTGATGTATCAGGGGGGCTCCGACAGCTTCCTCGCCCCCCGTGGGCCGATTGTCATGGGCTCCGAGGAGTGGGGGATCGATTTCGAGTCGGAAGTGGCCATCATCACCGATGATGTGCCGATGGGGGTAAGCCCGCAGGGGGCTGCCAGCCACATCAAGCTGCTGATGCTGGTCAATGATGTGAGCCTGCGCAACCTGATCCCGGGGGAGCTCGCCAAGGGCTTTGGCTTCTTCCAGTCCAAACCGTCCAGCGCCTTCTCGCCGGTGGCCATCACTCCGGACGAGCTAGGCGATGACTGGCGTGATGGCAAGGTGCTGCTGCCCCTGCGCACCCATCTGAACGGCGCCCTGTTTGGCGCACCGGATGCCGGGGTGGATATGACCTTCAACTTCTTCGAACTGATTGCCCATGCGGCCAAGACCCGTCCCCTTGGTGCCGGTTGCATCATCGGCTCGGGCACCGTCTCAAATTACGATCGCAGCGCCGGTTCATCCTGCATCGCCGAGCGCCGCATGCTGGAAATTCTTGATTGTGATCAAGCTATAACCCCCTATTTGCAGTTTGGTGATAGAGTGTCGATCGCGATGGAAGATCGCTCTGGCCAAAACCTGTTTGGCACCATCTCTCAACAGGTGGTGCCCGCGAGCGGTCAGGGAGGTTGATGGCCAGCGCCGGTTGGCGGCAAGGATATTCGGGATATGTCCGGATCACGACGAGCCCTCAACCGGTGCCGGGTACACAAGGAGGCAGGTGGCGAGCACCTGCCGGGCTTCGGGCCCAGATAAGATGCAGGGACAGATTATGTTGCAGTTGTTTGGCTATTGGCGTTCGTCGGCAAGTTTTCGGGTGCGGATCGTGTTGCAGCTCAAGGGGCTCGCCTACGAGCAGCATCCCATCAATTTGCGGCAAGGCGAGCAGAGCGAGAAGGCCTATCGCCGGATAAACCCCCAAGGGCTGGTGCCGTTTCTGGTGGATGGCGATGTGCAGATCGGTCAGTCGGTCGCCATCATGGAGTACCTTGACGAGACCTATCCCGCCTATTCTCTGATGCCCTCTTCCCCCGACGCGCGGGCCCGGGTGCGCCAGATCGTCAACATGATCGCCTGTGATATTCACCCGCTCAACAATCTGCGGGTACTCAACTATCTGGAAGAGCACTTCAGGGCCAACAACGAGCAGGAGGCCCGCTGGTATCGCCACTGGATTGACGAGACTTTCACTGCCCTCGAACAGCTGTTGATGACCACCGCCGGTGTCTACTGCGTCGGCAACGAAGTGACCCTGGCTGACTGCATGCTGGTGCCCCAGGTCTACAACGCCCGCCGCTACGACATGACCCTGGACGATTACCCCACCATCCGCCGCATCGTCGCCAACTGCGAACAGTTGCAAGCCTTTATCAAGGCGGCCCCTGCCAACCAGCCGGATGCGCAGTGACCTACTGACTTGAATCGCGGGATGGCATCAACACGCCATTCATAAACAAGGGCCCCACTGTGTGGGGCCCTTGTTCGTTAACGGCACTCCAGTTTGCTGGCGTGTCTCTTTCTGTTCAGAGGGGATCAGGCTCCCTGCTCCGGGCGAGCGTCCGGGATCAGCGGATCGGCTTTGCGGCGGCGCAGCAGGCGTACCAGCGGGGGCAGGGTGATCACTGCAATGGCCAGTACCAACAGGGTCTGGCTGATGCCGCTGCTCCACAGGATGGCGGTGTCGCCATTGCTGATGGAGAGGGCGCGGCGCAGGTTCTGCTCCAGCATTTCACCCAGCACGAAGCCCAGAATGAGCGGTGACATGGGGAAGTGCATCTTGCGCAGCAGGTAGCCAAAGACCCCGAGGGCCACCATCAGCAACAGGTCGAAGGTGGTGCTGTGCACCGCATAGACTCCCACTGCCGAGACGCTGGCGATGGCGGGCACCAGAAACCAGAGCGGGATGGAGAGCATGCGGGTAAAGAGCCCCACCATGGGGATGTTCATCACCAGCAGCATGACGTTGGCCAGCAAGAGGGCGGCGATCAGTCCCCACACCACATCGGGCTGTTCGGTGAACATGGTGGGGCCCGGAGTGATGTTGTAGAGGGTCAGTGCCCCCATCATAACCGCCGTGGTGCCCGACCCCGGCACCCCCAGGGTCAGCATGGGGATAAAGGAACCACAGGCTGAGGCGTTGTTGGCCGCCTCCGGCGCGGCCACGCCGCGAATGTCCCCTTCGCCGAATTTGGCATTCGGCCCCGCCAGGCGCTTCTCGGTCATGTAGGTGATGGCACTGGCGATGGTGGCACCGGCACCGGGCAGAATGCCGACGAAGAAGCCGATGGTGGAGGAGCGCAACATGGTGCCGGTGCAATGGACCAGCTCCTTGAAGTTGAACAGCATCCGTCCGGTGGTGCGCACCAGCTTGCCGCCGCCACTGGTGTGCTCCAGCATCAGCAGGATTTCGCTCACCGAGAAGAGACCGATCACTACCACGATAAACTGCACCCCGTCCGAGAGGTGAACGCTGTCGAAGGTGAAGCGATAGACGCCGGTATTGGCATCCACTCCAACGGTGGCGAGCCCGAGCCCAATCAGCGCCGCCATAAAGGACTTGAGCGGGTTCTGGCTCATCATGCTGCCGAGGCAGGCGATGGCGAATACCATCAGGGCGAAATACTCAGCCGGGCCGAAGGCCAGTGACCAGCGTGCCAGCGCTGGGGCGAACAGGATTATCCCCCCGATGGCGAGCATGGATCCGACAAAGGAGCTGACCGCCGAGATGGAGAGGGCCACGCCCGCCTTGCCCTGCTGTGCCATGGGGTAGCCATCCAGCGCGGTCATGATGGCGGCGGCATCCCCCGGCACGTTGAGCAGGATCGAGGAGATCCGCCCGCCATACTCGCAACCTATGTAGACGGTGGCGAGCAGAATGAGCGCCGATTCGGGGGGCAGTTTCAGGGCAAAAGCCAGCGGCAACAGGATGGCGACCCCGTTGATGGGGCCAAGGCCCGGCAGCAGACCGACCACGGTGCCGACAAAGCAGCCGATCAGGGCAATCACCAGATTCTCCGGGGTGAGTGCCACCGCAAAGCCCTGGGATAGGTACATCCAGGTATCCATATTGACTCCTTAAGAGAACCAGACGCCGAGGGGTAGGGTGACATCCAGCAGCCGGTCGAAGGCGAGATAGAGCACCAGACCGCCGACAACGCCGGAGAGCAGGGCGGCTTTGGCAGAGGCGCCAAACAGGCGCCCCAGTACAAAGGTGAGCAGGGTGGTGGCCAGCGGAAAGCCCAGCCACTCGAAGCTGGCACCGTACCCGGCCAGCGCCACCACCATGATGGCGAGGTGGCGCAGGGTACGCAGCGGCGGCCAGCTGACGGTGTCCGGCTGGCGGCGCAGCAGCAACAGGGCGCAGAGCGCCATCAGGCCGATGATGCCGAGCGGGAAGGGGCGTGGCCCCAGCGGCTCATAGCTGTATTCGCTCTGGATCTGCCAGGCGATGGCGGCGCCTGCCAGACAGAGCAGCAGCCAGATGGCGGCGAAGATGCGATCGCTCATGGCTGCTGCTCCTATTTGGCCAGACCGAAGGCTTTGGCCTGCTCGCGATATTGCGCCACCTGCTCCTTGACGTAGCTGTCGAGCGCCTCGCCGGTGAGGTCAAACTCGAACAGGCCGCGCAGATCCCGCTGCGCCTTGAAGGTGTCGGTCTTCACCAACTGATCGAAGGTCTGCTTCCACCACTGGTATTCGCTGTCGCTTACCTTGGGGCCGACATAGAAGCCGCGGATCACCGGCCACACCAGGTCATAACCCTGCTCCTTGGCGGTGGGGATGGTGGCCAGCTTGCCGGGCAGCCGCTCGGCAGAGAACACCGCCAGCACCCGCAGCTTGTCGCCGCCGATATAGGGCACCATCTCGCTCAAATCGCCGGAGACCGCCTGCACATGGTTGCCCAGCAGCGCGGTGACCGGCTCGCCGCCCCCTTCAAAGGCGACGTAGCGCATCTTGTGCGGGTCAACCCCGGCCTGTTTGGCCAGCAGCGCCGTCTTCATCCAGTCCTGACTGCCGATGGAGGCACCCGCGCCGATCACCACGCTGTTGGGATCGCGCTCCATGGCGCTCACCAGCTCCTTGAGGTTCTGATAGGGGGCATCGTGGCGCACCGCAATCATGCCGTAATCGGTGCCCACCGCCGCCAGCCAGCGCACATCGTCCACCCCGTAACGGCCAAATTTCCCCTGGGAGAGGTTGAGCAGGGAGCCACCGGAGAAGGCGACC
>NZ_QAJD01000176.1:43712-44627 GCF_003061465.1 Aeromonas sp. HMWF017 | reverse complement strand
CCCCGCCTCGGCAGGGCGCTGGGCCACGATGGCGTTGTAGGCCACGGCGCCGACCCCGCCCGGCATGTAGGTGACCCGCATCGGCTTGTCGATGGTGCCGGTCTCCTGCAGGCTCACCTGCAGCAACTTGCAGGTGAGATCGAAGCCACCGCCCGGTTTGGCTGGTGCGATGCATTCGGTACGGCTCGGGGCGGTGGCACTCTCGACCGCCTGCAGCGGCAGGGCGCCGAGCAGGGTTAGCAGGGCGAGGGCGTGACGTGTGCGTTGCTTCATGGTTGTGTGCTCCATCTTGTCGTTGTTTTTTCTCGGTGTGACTCCGTCGATGGACGAAGTGATGCGAAATTGTTAAAACAACAACCTTTCATTCACCTTTCAATCGCTGACCAATTGGCGGGAGTGTGACCGTGATCGCACCTTGTTCCGCTCAGGCAGAGTGAATGGATGCAGTTGCTGCACTGTGGTTGCACGCCGTCGTTAAGAACAAGGGGATAGGGATGCGCTTGCTGTTGGCAGAAGACAATCACGAACTGGCCCACTGGCTGTCGCGGGCACTCACCAGCGCCGGTTTCGCGGTGGATTGGGTGGCTGACGGGGCTCAGGCTGACCACCTGCTGCGCCACGAACAGTACGCGCTGGCGGTGCTCGATATCGAGATGCCCAAGCTCGACGGGCTGGCGGTACTCGGCCGATTGCGCAGTAGGGGACAGGGGTTGCCGGTGCTGCTGCTCACCGCCCGCGGCGCGGTGGAGGAGCGGATCTGCGGCCTCAATGCCGGTGCCGATGACTATCTGGCCAAGCCGTTCGATCTGGGGGAGCTGGATGCCCGGTTGCGGGCCCTGCTGCGGCGCAGCGAAAGCGGTGGTGCCGAGCTGCGGCTGGGGCACCTGACCCTGCATCCCGACGGCTATTTTCTGC
>NZ_QAJD01000176.1:0-43702 GCF_003061465.1 Aeromonas sp. HMWF017 | reverse complement strand
CCCTGACTCCGCGCGAGCAGGCGCTGCTGACCGCGCTGATGTACCGCCATGGGCGCCCGGTCGCCAAGGGGCAGCTGTTCGAGCAGGTGTTCAACCTCGATGACGAGGTAGGGCTCGACAGCATCGATCTCTATATCCACCGGCTGCGCAAAAAGCTGGTGGGCAGCGGGGTGGTGATCACCACTTTGCGCGGGCTGGGCTATCTGCTGGAAGCGGTGCCGGAGGCCTCCCATTAGTCGCTCCCTGCTCCATCAACTGCTGCTGTTTCTGGGGGGCCCCTTGCTGATCCTCTGGGCTGCCTCGGCCTGGTACAGCTACTACGGCGCGCTGGCGGCGGCCACCTCGGCCTATGATCGCACCCTGCTCGCTTCGGCCCGTACCGTCGCCGAGCGGCTGACGGCAAGCGATGGCATCCTCAAGGTGGATGTGCCCTACGTGGTGCTCGACAGCTTCGAGCGCAACATGCGCGATCGCCTCTTCTATCAGGTGCGCGGCATCGACGATGGGGTCATCTCCGGCTTTGACGATCTGCCCCCCATGCCGGTTGGCACGCCCCTGACCGACCGCTATCCGGCGCTCGCTTACTTCTATGACGAAATTTATCAGGAGGCGCCAATTCGCGCCGTGATGCTGCTGCAACCGGTAGGCGAGGGGGGCGTCAACGGCATGGCCCGCATCACGGTGGCGGAAACCCTGCTCGGTCGCCAGCAGCTGGCGGAGCAACTGCTCTGGTCGGCCCTGCTGACCCAGGGGGCGCTGGTGGTGCTCACCCTGCTGCTCGCTTATCTGTTGCTCAAACGGCTGCTCACTCCGATGCGGCGCCTGTCGCGGGAGATCTTGCGCCGCGATGCCGCCAATCTTGCCCCCTTGCCGGATTTGCTCCCCTGGCAGGAGACCCGGCCGCTGGTGCAGGCGTTCAACCGCCAGCTGGCCCGATTGCGCCAGCTGGTGGCCCGGCAGGAGCGCTTTAGCGCCGATGCTGCCCATCAGCTGCGCACGCCGCTCACCATTTTGAAAACCCAAGTTGAGGTGGCGCGCGGCAGTGGCGATCCGGCCATGATGAGCGAAAGCCTCGATGCCATGGCCGTGCGGCTCGATCACACCATCGCCCTGACCGAGCGGCTTCTGCTGCTGGCCAGACTCAAATCAGACGAGTGCTCCGGGCTGCGCCAACGTGAGCCCATCGAGTTGACGGCGCTGGTGCAGCAGGCCTGTCTGTCACGGCTGGCGCAGGCCCGCAGCAAGGGGATCGATCTCGGTTACGAGGGGGAGGAGTCCGCCATCATGGTGGCGGGGGAGCCGCTGCTACTCGGGGAGCTGTGTGCCAACCTGCTCGACAACGCCATCAAATACACCCCACCCCACGGCACCGTGACGGCGCGGGTGGTGCGAAGCAACGGGCAGATCTGGCTGGAGGTAGAGGATAGCGGCCCCGGCATCGCCCCCGAGCTGGCGGAGCGGGTCTGGCAGCCGTTTCAGCGCCTCGAGCAGGGGAGCGAACAGCCGGGTGCGGGGCTTGGTCTGGCGCTGGTGCGCGATATCGCCCACTACCACCACGGCGAGGTGGTGTTGCTGCCGGCAACCCAGCTGGGGGGCTTGCTGGTGAGGCTGATCTTGCCGCTGGCAACATCGTGAGGGCGATAAAAAAAGAGAGGGCACCTCGCGGTGCCCTGTTTATCTACACATAGATGGCGTTGGGGGTCAGCTGCGGATCTTGTTGAAGACAAACAGGACGATAAGGGCACCCACGGTCGCCAGCGCGATGCTCGGGATATTGAAACCGGTCACCGAGCCCAGCCCCAGCAGGGTACCCACATAGCCGCCAACCATGGCACCGACAATCCCCAGCAGGGCAGTCATAAAGAAACCACCACCGTCGCGGCCTGGCATGATCCACTTCGCCAGAATACCCACCAACAGTCCCAATACGATCCAGGTGATAAAGCCCATGGATTAATCCTCTCTGTGTGTTTGAGCCCGCATTATAGGCAGGGATGCCGGGATGCGAAGGGCCAGACGGTGCTGGCTGGTCACAAGCTGTCGGACGGCGGCCGGCGCTGACCTCATCTATCCGGGCTGCGCAGTCCGGTTGTTAGCGGTTGAATGGCGGTATGTGAGCCGCCAAACAGGGGCGGGGATGGCCCACGTAAAGGCCAAGATGAGAAAAGCCCCGCGAGCGGGGCCGGGTTTGTGACGGGGTTGTGCCCTCACTTCTTGAGGTGTTTTCGGATCGCCTTGCCTGAGGTGCCGACTGCCTTGACCGCCCGCTTCAGCTGGACTTCGGTGCACTCGAACATTTTGATCCACTGTTTCATCTCATAGGGATCGTTGACATTGATCTTCTTGGCATCGAACGGGTGAGCGACCGCATTGCTGTCAGGCATACAAACCTCAACTTGTTGAAATAGCTGGCGAGAAAGACGTTTCTGCCTGAGCGCCATCATCCTCTCAATTGGCAAGGGGCAAGGTGACGGGGTTCACACAACCCGGGGACTGAAGGAGGAGTACAGGTTTGCTTTGCTGATCTGTGAGCGATCACCACTTATTCCACCCTCTTCACATCATCAACAACGGGGCCAGAGGCCGGATAAACAACAAGCGCCCTGCCGGGCGCTTGTTGTGGTTATCGCGATGACCCTATTCAGGGTGTTGGGCAGGCGCTTGGCGAGCCACTGTTGCGGGGCCAGAGGGTGGATCCGTCGCTTTCAGAGAGCGGCAGGAATGTGACGCCTTCGCTCATGTTGGCTGGGGGCAGGTCATCCTCCAGCACATACATCCCCATCGGCAGGCTGCCATAACGCTGGTTGGCCTGCACCTGAGCGACCGCGAGGCTGGAGTAACGCAGGCCAAGCAGATCGAAGTGATTGCGCCAGTCCCAACCGGTGAGCCGACTGAGTGCAACCAGCATAAAGTCATTGCCCGGTATGTCGCGCACCCGTTTACCGCCATAGACTGCATGCCCCGAGTAGGGGAACAGGCTAAAGCCGAGCCTATCCTTGCTGGCATTCCACTGCGCTTCACTGTCTGCTGCCGCGCCGAAGATCCGTGAATGCTGATAGAGCAGGGTGAAGATAGTGAAGCCATCGTTCAGCCGGGTGCCATCAGTCAGGATCATACGGTGGGCGCGTAATGCCATCTGGATATAAAACGCCATGCGATAGCCGTTGTGGACGGCGTAGGCATTGCTCTTCCAGGGGGCTTCGTAGCGACTCTCGCCGGTATCGAGTACCTGGCAGTTGGCCCCGAGCACGACGCGGTTGCCACTCCTGTCCCGTACCTGCGCCGCATCAGACATGAACACATAGAAGAGGTCCTTGTGATTCATGTGCCCATCCTTGATGGGCGCCGTGTTGCTATCCCTCAGATAATGGGCGCGCCACTTCACCACATAAGGGAAGATGTTGTTGGAGTTTTCCCCCGCCCGGCTGCCGTAGCCACTCCAGTTATCGGCATCGTCTGCCGCAGCGTACTGCACGTTCAACCGGTTGGTCTGCAGGTTGTGGCCCAGCTCGTGATTGTCGAGCCAGCCGGTCGGGCTGATGCTGCCGGAAGAGTCCCACGGGTTGCCACTGCAACCACTGCCGCAATGGGCATTCTGGTCATAGTTGGCATGCTGGATGATGGTGCGGGTATGAATCGACTCATCGAGACAACCCTCCCCCAGCAGTGCCACGCAGGCGTTTTTAACATCCGCAGGCAGCGACTCATCGAGCCCCTTGCCCTGAATTTTCAGGCCCGCCAGGGTGTAGACGCCATTGATGTGATCCCGGGCGATGCTGTCGAGCAGGGCATTGGTGTCGGGGATGACGCCACCCACCGCCTTGGTGAAGCGATCCCGGCGCAGATGCTGTTCGGCGCCATCGGCCCGCAGATCGATATGGGGCAGCTCGGTTTGTTCCAGCCGCTCGTTGAACTCTCGTATCTGCTGCTCATCACTGAAATCCATGATGGCCGGATGACGGGTGACGCCCGTGGCGCTCACCTGGACGGCCAGCGATGCTGCCCCCCCTTCCAGATAGAGGTAGATAGGGCCGCCATAAGGAGAGGTGAAGGTGACACTGCCCCCCTTGGCCAAGATCAGTCGTCCGGTGGTCAGCTCCAGCGGGGCTCGATAGATCTTCTGCTCATAGGCGCGATTGGTGTTGGGCCTGTGGTAGTTGAGTCGGACGGTAGCGGACACATCGGCGTTATCGGTGCGTCTCAGGGTGATGGTTTGTCCCGGCAGGGCATACCAGCCGGTGGTGGTCCACTGCCCGCTGTAGGGAACCGCAATGCGCCGACTGTCGGTGAGCGTCGCGGGATAGGCATAGTGGGCGGCCTCACCTTTCACCACTTTGCTGCGATCGGTGACGTACTCCCCCAGATCGGGCTGGGCCGGGGTACGGGTGCGGGCATAGCTCACCAGCCAGTCGGCAAACATCGCCTGCTGCCAGGATTGATGTTCATCCCAGGCAATGGGGTAGTCGATGGCGGCACGGTATTTGTCGGCCAGCAGCAGGGTGGCGGGCAACAGTGTCACGCCGTCACGGACAAAGGGACTGATCCCGGCCTTGTCGAGGGTGATGGCCGCATTTCTCAGCCAGTCGGCACCCAGCTTGAACTGCTGGTTGAAGCTCTCCGACCCACCGCAATTGATAAAGTTGCCGCCGCAGCTATCGAGCCACTGGGTCGTGAAGTTGCGATCCAGAAGGTTGCCAAGCAGGGTATCGACCGCCATCAGCTGGGCGTCGGGTGCCATGATGGTGTCCACTGCCAGATCGCTGGCTCTGAGTTTTGACCAGTAGTTGCCCCAGGTGACCAGCCCCATATCGAGATAGAGGGGGCTTAGCAGCGGGCTGGCATCGCGCCGATAGTTGGAGAGCAGCAGCGGGATCCCGGCCGCTTTGGCCTTGGCGATCGCCTCTGCGATACCTTGATACCCCAGCCCCTGGCGGTCGATATCGCTGATCACGATAAGCTCCGGCGCCATGGTGTCGATGCAGTCGCTCAGCGCCTGATAATCGCAGGTATTGGCCGGGTTGATGCTGTGTTTGTCGGGATAGATCGCCTTGAGCCAGTCCCGCACGCCTTCGTTATGGGGAAAATAGACGCTATCGGCGCGGCTTGGCATCTGGGCGGTGAGGATGCGCAGGCCATCGCTATCCTTGCCCCGGGTCAGCCAGCCAATCAGCCCCTTGAGCAGCGCCTCGCTCTGCGGGGTGCGGTCAACGGAAAACAGGTTCGCCCCCATGGCGGCCTGACGGTAATCGGCTTGCTCGGAGACCATCACCAGCCCCCGGATCTCGCTCTCCCCCTTGCCATTGATGTTGGAGGGGAGCAGGGTCACCGTGCTCTCCGGCTGGAAGCTGGAAAAGGTGATGGAGTCGTGGCTCGGGTTCCAGCTGATCTGTGCCATTCCCTGATAGAGGCTGCGAACCAGCTCGGTGCGGTGCGCCTCACTGTCGGCAATCGCCGCACGGGCATGGGCGATCAGGGATTGCTCGCTGGCAAGGGTATGATCTTCCCGGGCAATCGCATTGGCGGCATCGCTTATAAAGCGGGCCGAGATCTGACAATCGGCGCGCATGGGGGCTGTGGTGTAGGTATTACCCGTCAGGGTGCCCTCACACCCTGCGATCTGTGTCAGTACGAAGCCACTCTCGGGCTGTACGGTGAAACGACCCTGCTCACCGGCGTTCAGACGCAGGGCGTCGGGACTGAGTGCTCCCCCCTGAGAAGCTTGGGTGGTGGCGTTGAAATAGACGGCGGCACTCTCCTGCGTGAAGCTGGCCGAGATCTGGCAATCGCTGCGCATGGGGCCAGTGGTATAGGTGAGGCCGTCCAGGGTGCCATCACATCCGCTTATCTCGTTCAGGAGATAACCGCTGTCAGCCTGTACCGAGAAGCGCCCCTGTTCACCCGCCGCCAACCGTAGGCTGGTGGGGGTCAACTGTCCGCCCGCACTGCTCTGGCTGGATGCCTCGAAATAGTTGGGGGTGACAGGGGGGCGGATAGGGGTCTCTTCCTGTTCGCCATCACCGCCGCCACAGCCTGTGATCAACAGCGCCAGTAAGGGGGTGAGAACCGTCTTTTTCATTGTTTGATACGTTCCTTGTGTTACGACGGGTAGGGGAGTCGGTAGTCTAATGAGCTGTCTTGCTTATTTCAACGCTGACTGAATTGTCATTTTGCTTTATTTTCAGCATCTTGGATGTTTTTTTGGCCGGCTTTTGCCGTATGTGGTGTTGCTGGCGCAGCAGAACCGATAGGGATGGGGCGAGCACCCCATCAGCACAGGCCATACCAGCCTGAGCACACCGTAATGAGTCGGTTCACCGGGTTAACTGAGGATGATGGGCCGCAGGTTTTGCCTGCAACCCTCGCAGGGGGGATGTCAGACGGATGGGTGAGCGGCGGGGCCGATCGTTGCCAGCGCCCGCATTTCCAGCCGCTGCTCGCCGGGGCGGCAGACCAGCACCGAGCCTTGCTCGAACCAGTCTCCCAGCACGATGCGGCGGGCGGGGTGGCCATCGAGGGTGAAGTCGTGGATGGCGGGTCTGTGGGTGTGGCCGTGGATCATCATTCGGCAGTCGTGGGCGCGCAGGGTGTCGTCAACCGCCGCGGGCGTCACATCCATGATGATCTGGCTCTTGTGGGCATTCTCCATCTGGCTTTGGCCGCGCATCTTGCAGGCGATGGCCTGACGGCGGGCGAGCGGCAGTCGCAAAAAGAGCCAGCGCAGCCACTTGAGCTGGGTGATGCGGCGAAATTTCTGATACCCCTCATCCAGGGTACAGAGCAGATCGCCGTGGCTCAGCACTACCCGCTCCCCATAGAGGTCGATAACGCAAGGGTCACCCAGCAATGTCATCCCAGCGCGCTTGGCAAACTGCTGCCCCAGCAGAAAGTCACGGTTACCGTGGATAAAGTAGATGGGCACGTTCTGCTGGCTCAGGGCCAAGAAGGCATCGGCCATCTGTTTATGAAGCGGATTGGGGTCATCATCGCCAATCCAGAATTCGAAGAGATCCCCCAGCACATAGAGGGCATCGGCGCCGGGGGCGTCGTGCTCGAGAAAGCGCACCAGTGCCGCGGTCATATCGGGCCGCTGGGCAGAGAGGTGAATGTCACTGATAAAGAGGGTGCTCATGATGTGGGGGTCGGGCTCTTGGTCGAAACAGGGTAAACAGGGGTGGCAGAGATAGTAGAAACAACAAGGGACAAATAGTGCGCTGCAGGCGCCGCCGCGCCAGTTAAGGTATGGATATCGTCACGGGATGGCGGCTGCCATGACAGCTCGGCCAGATTGCATCCCTCCAGCGTCAGCAGCGCAGCATAAGGATCGCCAGCCAGCCCCAGCAACCGGCACATGGCTGCTTCCCCTTTCAATCCCTCTTCAAGGCGCAGGCGCAGCACTTCGCGGTAGAAGGCATCACCAAACCGCTCGAGCAACGCGGCCATCAGGGTGAGGTGGCGCCAGCCGTTCAGCGTCTCGATGGGGGCGGGGGTGACGTACAGCTCCAGCGGCCAGCTGGTGATGCGGTTATCACAACCGTTATCGGCACTACTCTCGGCAAAGTGCTGGTCGAGGTAGGAAAAGATGCGCTCCAGCAGCCAGACATTGTCGCCCTTGGCGCTCGCCTGCCAACCTTGGGCTGCAAAAGTAGCGGCAAATTCGGCGGGATCTGGATGCTGGCAGAGAATATCGAGATCGCTGCCCGGCCGATCGAGGCCGATGGCGAGCGTGCTCACCAGCGCCATATCGCTGCACTGCGTGGCCAGCTCATCCCACACACCGGCGGTGAGCAGGGCATGGGCCGAGCGCTGGCGCGGGTTGCCGTGGGCCAGATAGTCGAGGCGGCGCCAGTTTGGGCTGGCAGTGGGGGAGGCAGATGGAAAAACTGCGGCCGGGGCCGCAGTTTTGTCAGTGCCGAGTCGGCAGAGATCAGTCAGCAAGGGTCACCTTGGTGATCACCACGTCTTCTACCGGCACGTCCTGGTGGATGCGGCCGTAGTTACCGGTCTTGACGCCCTTGATCTTGTTGACCACGTCCATACCGGCGGTCACTTCACCGAATACGCAGTAGCCAAAGCCCTGAGTGGTGGCAGATTTGAAGTCGAGGAAGTCGTTGTTGTTCACGTTGATGAAGAACTGGGCACTGGCAGAGTGCGGCTCCATGGTGCGAGCCATGGCGATGGTGCCGATCTTGTTGGACAGACCATTGGCCGCTTCGTTCTTGATGGGGGCGCGGGTGTCTTTCTCTTCAAAGCCCGGGGCATAGCCGCCGCCCTGGATCATGAAGCCGTCGATGACGCGGTGGAAAATGGTGTTGTCGTAGTGACCGTCACGGCAGTATTGCAGGAAGTTGGCCACGGTTTCCGGGGCTTTTTCAGCGTTCAGGGTGAGGGTGATGTCGCCGTGATTGGTGTGCAGAGTGACCATGATATGTCCTTTCATTTGGTGCGGACGACGAAGTGCCCGCAGGTGTATGGCATAAAGTGGTGGCAATTCTAGCCCATCAGGGGCTGGCGGCATAGTCTCTCAGGCGCCGTAACCGTGCTGGCAGGCGGGATTGGCCCGCTTTTCTGCCTCGTTTTCTGCCCCTGAACGGGGTATCATGACCAACCATTTTACTCACAGGCAGTGGTTAGAAGATGCTGAAGATATACAACACACTCACTCGTCAAAAAGAAGAATTCAAACCTATCCACCCGGGCAAGGTGGGCATGTATGTGTGTGGTGTCACCATCTACGATCACTGTCATATCGGCCACGGCCGCACCTTCGTCGCCTTTGATGTAGTCGCTCGCTACCTGCGTTACGCCGGTTACGACCTCACCTACGTACGCAACATCACCGACGTGGATGACAAGATCATCAAGCGTGCCGCCGAGACCCAAGTGACCTGCGATGAGCTGACCGAGCGTCTGATTGGCGACATGCACGCCGACTTTGACGCCCTCGGCATGGTGCGCCCGGATATCGAACCGCGCGCCACCCAGCACATCGAAGAGATCATCGAGCTGGTGCAATCCCTGCTGGAAAAAGAGCACGCCTACGTGGCGGATAACGGCGATGTGATGTTTATCGTCGAATCCTATGCCGACTACGGCAAGCTCTCCGGCCAGGATCTGGAGCAGCTGCAAGCCGGTGCCCGCGTTGACGTGGTGGATGCCAAGCGCAACCCCTTGGACTTCGTGCTGTGGAAGATGTCGAAGCCCGGCGAGCCGACCTGGGAAAGCCCCTGGGGCCCGGGCCGTCCTGGCTGGCACATCGAGTGCTCCGCCATGAACTCCAAGCACCTTGGCAACCACTTCGACATCCACGGCGGTGGCTCCGATCTGCAGTTCCCGCACCACG
The DNA here is from genome assembly GCF_003061465.1 of Aeromonas sp. HMWF017. Lineage (NCBI taxonomy): Bacteria > Pseudomonadati > Pseudomonadota > Gammaproteobacteria > Aeromonadales > Aeromonadaceae > Aeromonas > Aeromonas sp. HMWF017. The sequence continues at coordinate 34,362 of NZ_QAJD01000176.1, read as the reverse complement.
AGAACGAGATCGCCCAGTCCTGCTGCGCCCACGGTGGCGACTACGTCAATACCTGGATGCACAGCGGCATGGTGATGGTGGATAAAGAGAAGATGTCCAAATCCCTTGGCAACTTCTTCACCATCCGCGACGTGCTGGCCCACTACGACGCCGAAACCGTCCGTTACTTCCTGATGTCTGGCCACTACCGCAGCCAGCTCAACTACTCGGAAGATAACCTGAAGCAAGCCCGCGCCGCGCTGGAACGCATGTACACCGCCCTGCGCGATCTGCCGGTGGCCGCGGCTGCCGGTGGTGACGAGCAGGTAGCGCGCTTCAAGGAAGCGATGGACGACGACTTCAACACCCCGGAAGCCTACTCCGCCCTGTTCGATCTGGTGCGGGAGATCAACCGCCAGAAGGGTGAAGACATGGCCGTTGCCGCCGCGCTGGGCGCCCGTCTGCGCGAGCTGGGCGCCGTGCTCGGCATCCTGCAGCAAGACCCCGAGGCTTTCTTGAAGGGTGACGAAGCGGACGAAGAGGTTGCCGAAATCGAGCGCCTGATCGCCGAGCGCAATCAGGCCCGTGCCGACAAGAACTGGGCTGCGGCGGATGCCGCCCGCAACCGTCTCACCGAGATGGGTATCGTGCTGGAAGACAGTGCCGGCAAGACCAGCTGGCGCCGTGCCTAAGGCCGGTGGGCCTTGTTGGTGTCTGGAGCCAACAGGTTGAGCCAATAAAAAAAACCGCAGCCCTGGGGCTGCGGTTTTTTTGTGGTCTGCCGAAGCCTTGGCATCCTTACGGTGACCAATGTTTTAAATGCTATGTTATATGCCTTTTTGCTTACGATATGAGGCATAACTTTTTAAACCGAACATAACAGTTAAAAATAGGAAAAGTAACGGAATAAAATAATACAGCCAATACAATTGTTCAAAAAAGACATTGATTGGCTTGCCAGATGAGCTTTGTTCTACGCTGGACATCCAGTTATATGTACGGTAGGTGAGATACGCAAGCAGAAGAGTAATAGCGACTCCAACTTGCCAAAAGTAGCCAGTAAGTTCCCATAATTGCTCTAACAGTTCTTCTAATATTGAATTTCTACGTCCCATGTAGATTTCTCCTTTGGCATATAACGCACTGTTACGGGGTGAGCAATGTAATAGAAAAACCGCCGCAAACAATCTTCATCACTTAAACCAACGCATAGTGAAAATGCTACGCGTTGGCTGTCCATCTTGAACACCTTGTTAAATTAACTCTCGCCCGTTTCTATGATTAAAATTCGTTTTGGATAATAACCAAGATCGTGATTGTAGAACTCACTTGGCATCTGTTTAGGGCTATCAAGGTGCCCCATTTCGCTGATCCATTCCCATGGATTACGATAAATTTTTGCTCTTACTCCAAATCTTTCAATATCATGCTCACCACTGTCCATGCTTTTACAGATAATTCGAGGGCACTGCGCCAAACAGCGGAGAGGAACCGTTTCAGGAAAGTCATGTATTTTTTGGAAAGTTCTACAACCTCTAGTCGATATAGCTTTTTTGACATTTGCTAGCGGTGTAACTGTACATCCTAACTTCGAGTGCTCTATAGGTAGCGGGCAATTCCAAGTCTTTGGATAATCTTTCTTTTCAAGATGATTATAAAAAACATACAGCGGTATTGCTTTATTAGCTCTTGCATAATCTTCAAGTACATCATGTTGATTTCTTGCTGTAATTCCAGATCCAACCTTATGATTTAAAGAGGAATAGCGAGAGGTTTTAAGATCAAGCTTTTTGGCTTGGACTGCATAACGAAGATATCCATCTTGCGCATTACCAATCCACCACTCCCAATCAGTTCCCATTTCTGCTTCTTTGTACTTTGGGGTTTGAATTATCTTTATCTCGGAGAGGTTTTGCGAAGCCAAATAAAGAAGAATGTTATCCGTTAGCGTCTCTTCTCCTTGTGTAATTCCGAGTTTATTAGAGTTATCCAAACGATTCCACACATCTTCGCAAACAACATTTAAATGATGCTTTAGCACAATACTCCCCCTGTTAATTTAACGCCTGATTAATGGGCTGCCAACACCACGGCAAAGCTTCCGTATAACGCAGTAATAAAAAAACCAACGCATAGTAAAAATGCCGCGTGTTGGCTGTCCCTCTTGAAGCGTTTGTTATGTGTCGCGGGTTACAATTAACTTAATCTTGAATTAATTGCATTAAACCACTCCAATACCTCCCCGTTAGTATCGACTTGCTCAAGAAGCTCTTTGCTCATAAAAGAAACTGCACGACTATTGAGTTTTTTCTTAACGTTACTTTCTTTATAAGGTGTGTGCTCTACTAGCAAATTAGGAATATCAGTTTGACCATCTATTTTTAGGTCAATTTCTAGTTGGAAAGCTTGTTTGATGGCATCGACATGCAAATAGTTTTCGGCTTCACGCTTGCTTGTCAGAAACGCTATTGAACCATCTCCTCGAGCATTAACTGTTTCGCATGCTTGTTGGTATCTAGGTGGCTCCTCAGTATCTCGGTCATAAATATGTATTTCAGGTTTACCAACATTTTTCAAATAGTGACGATTAACCCAGTCTTTTAGTGTTGAACCACCCAAGGGTAATAACACTACTCTTGGGTCACTATTTAAATCAGGCACCTTAGCCCCATCACGTAGTAATATGCGAGACATACCTTTAAAGAAGTTCACATCATTCGGTCCCTCAAGGCAAAGAAACACTTGGGCTCTACTGTCAGGCAGAACACCCAAGTCTTTTGCAATATATTCATATACCGAATCGTTATCTTGAGTTATTGCCAGGTCACCTGAAGCATTCCTGTGAATATGACGAATACTTTCTAGCGGTAGCTGACCCGCTAAAGCTGGAACATGAGTTGTTAGTATTACTTGGCAGTTTTCTAGGCTAGACAGTTCACTAAAAGCTTCTAAGAGCAATTTCTGATTACTAGGGTGCTGAGATGTTTCAGGTTCTTCAATAGCGTAAATAACACCTCGACCAGAGTTTTCCTGCTTGATGCGCTCAGCTTCAGCTTTGAAAAAACTAATAAGTATAAGTCTACGAACACCACTACCACGCTTATTAATATGAATTCCGTCATCACCAACCAAAGAGAGCTTGAAAATACTGTCCCATTTCGGCTCCGCTTTAAATTCAGGAGCTAATTGTTGTGCTAGATTTGGGTCAATATCATTTAGGTGGCTAATAGTATTTGTAGCAACAGCTAAGGCTTTTTCTTTAACTCGCTGTTTAATGTCATTTAGATCACTTTCCAGTTCATCTAGAGCATTTACTACAGCTGCTCTCATTGGGTCTTGAACTTCTGACTCTTCATCCGTACTTGGGCGATCAGCTCTAAACAATGCAAAATGTGGGAGATATGTTTGTATTTGTTCCCAAATCGCTTTACCGTCTTCCTTACTCAAGGAAACTAACTGGTTGGTTAGGCGCAAATCATCTTTCTCTTGATATATTGCTTGTCGCAGTGAAACGTTAGAGCGCCGATCTTCAACATTAATGGAAAGAGATTGTGCGATTGCTTTAAGTTCATCGTTTTTCTTTAGCAAGATACCTTTAACATCTCTTGCGGACGGATGGCGACAATAGGCGTGAATTGCTCCCGCTCCTTTACCTTTTGTATATATTTTGTGAAGCTCTAAATGACCATCTGAGTTTAGAAGATACTCATTGCTAAAAGTGGTCTGAGAGCTAGCGTCTAAAACTAAACTTTCTGGTACACCAGAAAATACGCAACCTATCTTCACATCATCATTTTCGGCTGCGTATACACATTTATCACTTATGTCATATTTACAAAGTTTGTGACCAAAAAAGACACCCAAAGCGTCAAGTACAGTAGTTTTTCCTACGTCATTTCGACCGATTAATGCTGTTAACTCATTAATCACGATCTCAGTCCTTTCTTGATAACCTCGATAGTTCTCAAGAATTAATTTTTCTAGCTTCATCTGATGTCCTTTTTAAAATATTTCGTCTAATTAGAATAGACACATAACAGTGATTAGATAGAAGGCGGCACTAGGCTGTGTTTTTAAAGTGGTTGAAAAATGGCCTTCCCCATTATTTGGGGCCCATTCTTCCAGTACCGTAGGGTGCAATGAACGAAGTGAATTGCCCCTCTATTCGACGCGGGTTTGCTTGCAGCGTCAGGCTTGGCGGATTGCGCCATGGGCTTCACCTGCAAGGGGATCGGTTAGCACGGACGATTACTCTGCACTAATCGACCCTACCGACCCTGCTGGCGAAGTCATGCCAACGGGGTTGGTGACCCCTCACCCGAACCCTCTCCCGCAGGGGGAGAGGGGCGGTTACCTTGGCGCAGGCGCGGGAGACCGGCTGGTCTCCGCTAAAGTGGCTACCGCCCCTGACTGTCGCTACCAGATTGCGCCGTTGACCATTGATCTCGGAAAAGGGGTCAACAGACGCCCGTCGCCATATTACGGAGCCAGAGTGGTCTTATCTATGGTTTTGATGAGATAACTATCAGAAAAGAGTGATTTTTTGAGCTGGCACAAACTTTTATTAATTAGCGATTAGTTGTTGGTTGTCGGGACTTGGAGCTGGCAGGGCGGTGGGGTGACGCCGCGAGGGGGACGCAATCGGTAAAGGAGGAGAGCGCAAACGGTAAAAAGCGAAGGGGCCCGCAGTGGGCCCCTTGTTATTGGCGTTCGACGCCGCTATTTGGCGGCGGGGGTAGGGAAGTATTTGCTGTGCAGCAGCGGGTATTCGCTGCTCGCCAGCACCTGGGTCAAGCCGGTCTGGAATTCCTTGACCAGTTCGTCGCTCACCGGATGGCTGAAGGCGAAGCAGAACTGCTCCGAGCTCAGCACCCACTGCTCCTTGAAGCGGGCGGGATCGAGTTTTTGTTCGACGATCAGCTGCTCCATGGTGGTCTTGTTGGTGGAGACCAGCTCGACCCGGCCTGAGGTGAGCATCTTGAGCGCCTGTGCCAGCCGGTTGGCGGCCATCAGTTTACTCTCGTCAAAGCCGTTGTTGAGCAGCAGTTGCTCCCCCACATCGGCTCGCACCGCCCCGATATTGAACGCCTTGGCATCGTCGAGCTTGGTTATGGTGATATTGCGATCGGCCAGCCCCACCAGCACGATCTCGGCATATCCGATGGGGCAGGCCCACTTGAACAGGGGATCCCGCGCCTGAGTGCGGGCGGTGGAGAAGAGCACCGCATTGGGCTTTTGGGTCAGCAGGTAGTAACCGCGCGCCCACGGCATGATGGTGATGGGCTGCGCCGGGGTATTGGTCTTTTTCCACACCAGTTGCAGCAGTTCGACCGCGAGGCCGGTGGGGGCACCGCTGGCATCGGCGTAGTTGTAGGGTTTGTACTCTTCGGTGATGTAGTGCAGTTTGCCGAGCTCAGGACTCGCCTGTGCGAGGGTGGCCAGCAGCGCCCCGGCCAATCCAATCCATGGTTTCATTTTTGCCATCCTGATCAAGGGAATATCTGCTCAAGTGTGACCAAGCTGGCCGATTTCGCCAAGGCGACGGAGCATGTTTGGCAAAAAAGCGCTTGCGCCCTATGTCGGCGGCGATCTGGGCGTTAGCGCAGCGGCAGGTATTTGGCTTGCAGGGCCGAGAAATCCGCTGAGGCGACGACCTGGGTCAGCGCCTGCTGAAAGAGGGCGACCTCGCTGTCGGGCACCTGACGGCTGAAGGCGTAGCAGAGCGGTCTGGCATCCAGCACGAAGGCGACATGAAAGTCATCCGGCTTGAAGCCAAGCTGCTGCAGGGTTTGATAGCCCGCCAGCTTGTTGGTCGCAAACAGATCGGCGCGACCTGAGGTGAGCATTTTGGCCGCCTGGGTGAGGCGATTGGCCAGCATCAGCTGGCGTTCATCGATACCGCGTTCGAGCAGCAGCTGTTTGGAGACGGTGGAGCGCACCACGCCGACCTTGTAGCGGCTGATCTCGGCCTCCGAGCTGAGGGTGATGTTGTCCACCTTGCGCCCCAGCAGCACAAACTCCGAGTGATCGATGGGGCAGGCCCACTTGAAGAGTGCCTCCCGCTGCGGGGTGCGGGCGGTGGCAAACAGCACCACATTGGGTTTTTGTTGCAGCAGGTTGTAGCCCCGGGCCCAGGGCATAATGCGGATGGGCTGGGGCGACACGCCGCGCGCTTTCCAGATAAGCTGCATCAGCTCCACCGACAATCCAGTCGGCATCCCTTGCTGGTCGCTGAAATTAAACGGGGGAGAGATTTCGCTCAGATACTCGAGCTTGCCCGGATCGGCCTGCGCGAAGGTGGCCCACAAGAGCAGTAGCAGATGAGGTAGGTGCCATGTCCGCACGGGAAAGATCCTTCACAATCAACTATGTAGCCCAGTTTGACTGCTTGCGTCGGGAATAGCTAGCCACCTCTATTGCATCTTTCATCAATAAAATGGGCAGCGAACTGCTGCCCATCGGGTGAGTGAGTGCTCAGCGCACCGGCAGGTATTTGGCCTGCAATTTGCGAAACTCCTCCGAGGCGAGGGCGCGGGTCAGGCCCTGCTGAAAGAGGGTGATCTCGCTGTCGGGCACCTGACGGCTGAAGGCGTAGCAGAGCTGCTCGGCGCTCAGCACCATGGCCACGTTGAAGTCGTCGCCATTGAGCTTCAGTTCGCGGATGGCGTCATATCCCGCCAGCTTGCTGGTGGCGAGCAGGTCGGCGCGGCCGGACAGCAACATCTTCAATCCTTGCGACAGGCGGTTGGCCGGGATGATGTTGTTGTCATCCATGCCGTTGTTGAGCAGCAGCTGCTCGGCGGCGTCCGAGCGCACCGCGCTGATCTTGTACTGACTCATCTGATCGAAGGCGGTCAGGGTGATGTTCTGCGCTTTGCGGCCCAGCAGAATGTACTCCGAGTAGCCGATGGGGCAGACCCACTTGAAGAGATCCTCCCGCGCCTGGGTGCGGGCGGTGGAGAAGAGCACCACATTGGGCTTCTGGGTTAGCAAGTAATAACCTCGGGCCCAGGGCAGGATGCGCACCGGCTGGGGCGTCACGTCGCTGTGTTGCCAGATCATCTGCAGCAGATCGACCGCAAGGCCGGTGGGCTGGCCTTGCGGATCGCTGAAGTTGTAGGGGGGGTACTCTTCGGTGAGGTACTCGAGCTTGCCCAGATCAGCCCGGGCCGTCGAGGCCCAGCAGAGCAGCAACAGATGACAGATCAGCCATATCCTCATTGGGAACATCCTTAGCGATCAACCTTCCCTTGAGTGTGACCATGAACAGAGTAAATAGCCACTCACTGCCGTTACCAGCGAGCGCGGGTCTGCCCGATGGGCTGGTAGGCCTCGTCCCGCAGCCCCACCAGCAGGGTCTTGCCATCCGCTTGCAGCCGGAACTCGCCGTAGCGGGCCGCTTCGTACTGCTGCCCCGTGCCCTCTTCAAAGAAGTAGGCATCGGGGCCGATCTGCCACTGCCGTTCGTTCTGGTGCACTTGCAATAGCCGCTCATCGCTGGCGAGCCGATCCGGTTTGCCATCGGCCACTAGACTAGCCACCTGATGGGCATCGAGGCGGATCACCAGGGTGTCGCTGCCCTTGTCTTGAGTCGCACGGGCGTCGCGGCTGGTCAGCTCGCGGGCAATTTCATAGTTGAGCCGCATGTAATCCCCCTGCATCAGGGAGCGGGGATCGACCGGAGCGAGCCGCAGCAGCACCACTTCGCCGCTGCTCATGGCGTACTCATAGCGCCAGACGGTGGCATTGATGCCTGCCAGGATGGCGAGGCCGCTCAGCAACAGGGCGAGTTGTCGGGTCACAGGTTTCATGAGTCGCTCCTTGCCGCAAAGGTGGTGAGCAGCTGGCGGGCCCCCAGCAGCAGGATGCCGGAGCCCAGCAGCAGCCAGGATTTGGTCATCAGGGTGAGCCCCAGATCGTAGTAATAGAGGGAGCCATAGCCGAGCAGCTGCAGGGCCGAGAGGGTCATCAGCCCCAGACTGCCGGCATAAAACCCGAGGATCAGCACCAGTGCACCTGCCCCCATGCCGGGGATGATGGCGCTGATCAGCACCAACGGCAGGCCAAACAGCAGAGGGAGCCTCAGCTTCACCATCACCGCCAACAGCAGGGCGGCGCAGAGCAGGGGATTGAGCCAGTGCGGCAGGCGCGATAGCCCCAGTTCGTCCAGCACGCTGCTGCCGCCGTCCCAGAGCGGGTGGTGCAGACGCCCCAGCACCAGCAGAGAGAGAGCCAGCCCCAGCGTGATGGAGTGGTAGAGCTGGTGGCGCTCTGGATCCCTATCTGCCCGCAGCCAGCAGAAGGTGATGGCCGCCATCACCAGCGGCAGGGCCAGCAGTTGCAGCCCGAGGCAGGCGAGGCCAAGGGTGAGCAGCAGGGCCGCCGCTACGCTGTGAAACAGCCGCACCAGCCAGTGATCGAACAGCACGGCGATGGTGAGCGAGAGCAGGGCAAGGCCGAACCAGAGCAGGGCGTGATGATAGTCAATCTGATCGATCAGGCCATAGAGCAGCCAGGCATCAGCCGCCAGGGTAAGGGCCAGCACGAACTGATCCCAGAGATCGCCGCTTTGGCTGCGATTGAGGGCGTAGGCCCCCGCCAGCAGCACAGCTCCCAGCAACAGGGCGCTGTTGGCCTCGCGGGTCAGCTGCTCGAAGGTGAGAAACAGGAAAAAGAGCAGGAACAGGGCAGCAATCCAGCCCACCAGCCCCAGCATAAAACGGCTCGACCAGTGAGGTTGGGTATCACGGGGCATCTCCCCTTCCACCAGATTGGCCTGTTGCAGCGTTTGCCAAAGGGTCAGATCACTCATGAGACCTCCGTTGTTGTTGCAGCCAGCGGGCGGCGGTGACAGAAAGGCCGATGGCAATCAGGCTCAGCAGCAAGAAGCCGTTGATGTCGGGCTCCATCCACTTGCCCAGCGCCGCGAGGATGACGGCAATCAGGCTGAGGCACCCCATGGCGAGTCCGGCGATAAATCTGTGGTGCCAAAGGGCATAGGCCGCAGCGAGCCAGCCAAGCCAGAGCGGCCACACCAGCGGGGAGGCGGCATCAAACAGCGCCAGCAGGGTGAGCAGGGAGGCCCCCAGACCTGCGGCCAGACCCGCCAGCCAGCTTGGCATCAGGCGCCAGCGGTTTGGTGCCAGCAGAAGCAGACCCCAGAGGGCGGCGTTGAGCAGGGTAAGGCACCAGCCCAAGCCCTCTTCATCGAAAGTAAAGAAGAACGTGAACAAACCGAGCCGCCAGTAGAGCACCAGCGCCATCTGGCCGAGCAGCCAGCTTAAGGTCCAGAGCAGGGGGCTTTGGCCAAATGCCGCCAGCGGCATCAGCATCAGCGCCCAGGTGGCGAACAGCTGCCAGGGATCGGCGCCGGTCTGGTAGGTCTGACCCACCAGCGCCAGCAGGGCGCCGATATTGAGGGCGATGGCGAGCAGCAGCGCCTGACGGGGGGGCTCCCCAAGGGGCTTGCGCCACAGCAGAAGCAGCATGGCGAGCAGCGGCGCCTCCAGCAGGGCGAGGCGGGAGACCCGGCCCAGCTCTTGCCAGTTGAAGGCGACGAAGAAGATGAGGCCAGCCCCGATACAGAGGGCGCCGAGCCAGAGCAGCAGCCGGTCAAACAGCCACTGCCAGCGCGCCGGATGGGGGGGAAGATCGGCGAGGGTCAGGGCGTCCGCCAGCTTCTCTGGCGCCAGCCGTCCCTGTTTGACCCATTCGAGAAGCGTCTCTCTTGATATGTTGTGCATGGGGGGACTCCACGAGGTTTGCCCCATTATGGCATGAGGCACCCGCAACCGTGCACTGCCCCTTGGCTCTACGGTTGGTGGTTGCGACAGCGGATTACGCAATAGACACAGCAGTAAACAAAAAGCCCTCCACAGGGGAGGGCTTGAGCAGCGGAAAAGGCGATCAGGCAAAGATCAGAGTGCTCACCCCAAGGCCGACGAAGAGGATGGCGCAGGCGATGCGGATCCCCTTGAGCGGCAGCTTGTCCGCCCCCAGCTTGCCGATCAGCACCACAGGCACGTTGGCCAGCATCATGCCGAGGGTGGTACCGGTAATGACCTGCACCAGCGAGTCATACTTGGCGGCCAGCAGCACGGTGGCAATCTGGGTCTTGTCGCCAATTTCGGCAATAAAGAAGAGTACGAAGGTGGCCATAAAGGGGCCGTATTTATCCAGCGGGCTCTCCTCGTCATCCATCTTGTCCGGCACCAAAATCCAGATAGCCATGGCGATAAAGGCGATGGCGACCAGCCAGGTCATTATCTTGGGATCGAGCCAGCGGCTGATGAACTCACCAATCCAGGCAGCGCCCGCATGGTTGAGCAAGGTAGCCGCCAGCATGCCGGCGATGATGGGCCAGGGCTTGCGAAAACGGCAGATGAGCAGCAACGCCAACAGCTGGGTTTTATCGCCGATCTCGGCAATAGCGACGCTGAGGGTTGAGGTTAACAAGGCTTCCATAAAAATGACCGGGGGACGGAATTGTTATAAACCAAAGACAAGCCTGCGCCATCCGTCCCCGGTATTGGCACTGGCCCGTCAAAGGTCTTGTCAAATCCATGGCTGGCATGGATCACCCTGACCATGGTGATTTGGCACCAAGTATGTTGATCAGGGTCGCAAACCGGTATTCATGCAATGAATGGCACCGGTGTGCGAGACTACTCCCCCTCGATGGGAGCGGGCATTCTAGTGAAAAACCGCATGAGTGACAAGGGGATCAGCCACCCACCAGCTTGACGCTGAAACCGGCTTTCTCCAGCTCGGTTTTGATCAGGTCCCGTTTATCCCCCTGGATCTCGATCACTCCCTCCTTGATACCGCCTCCGGTGCCGCACTTTTTCTTGAGCAGGGTGGCCAGGGATTTTTGCTGTTCGGCGGGTACGCCATGAATGGTGATCACCCCGGCACCCTTGCGCCCCTTGGTCTCGCGGCGAATGCGTACGGTGCCGTCGGTGGGGAAGGGGGAGGCGGATTGGGGAGCGCTCTGCTCCTTGATCATGCCGCCATCTGTGCTGTAAACGAGGCGGCTATTGTTGTCGTGACTCATGGCAATACTTTATCGGTTAGCTAAGCGGAGTTTGATTTTACTCAAATAAAAGTTGAAGACACAGCTTATAATGCCCCAAGTAAAAGCGAATTATTATTGTTTAACTTCAGGAGTCAGTCATGGTACTCACGCAGTTGTCGCCGGGACAGAGTGCTCGCATCAAGAATATGAATCAGCTCGCCCGGCCGCTGCGCCGCAAACTGATGGTGATGGGCCTGTTGCCCCAGACTGAAGTCATCTATCTGCGCTCCGCCCCCCTGGGGGACCCGCTCCAGATCCAGTGCCAGGGGATCTGTCTCTCCATGCAAAAGAGTCTGGCCCAGCAAATAGAAGTCGAGCCGGTATAACCCCCTGCTCGGCTGCCGCTCCCGTTTAGAAACGTCACCGGGAGCGGTTCAGAGACAAGAAGTCGAACCTGCAAAGCGGCTTGCCACACGCACGCGGCGGGTTCAGAAGAAAATAGAGGTAGAGCTGGTATGAATTATTCCCTGGTAACGGTAGGTAACCCCAATAGCGGCAAGACCTCCCTGTTCAACGCCCTGACCGGCGCCCGCCAGCAGGTAGGCAACTGGAGTGGTGTCACCGTCGACAAGAAGATGGGTGAGTTCAGCGCGGGTGAGCATCACTTCAAGCTGATGGATCTGCCCGGCATCTATAGCCTGGCCAGTCAGGATGGCAGTCTGGACGAGCAGATCGCCAGCCGCTTTGCCCAGGGCCAACAACCCGACCTGCTGCTCAACGTCATCGACGCCGCCAATCTGGAGCGCTCCCTCTACCTCACGCTGCAACTGCGCGAACTGGGCCTGCCCATGGTGGTAGTGCTCAACAAGATGGATATCCTGCAAAAGCGCCGCATCGTCATCGACGAGAGCAAGCTCGGCAAATCCCTCGGTTGCCCGGTGGTGGCCCTCTCTGCCCACAACAGCAAGCAGGTTGCCGCCTTCAAACAGCAGATCCGGCAGTTTATCGGTCAGCCGCAAGCCGCCTTGCAGCTCGATTATGGCCACGCGCTTGAAACCGATCTGGCGGAGCTGGAGACCCTGCTCGCCCCGCATCACCTCACTACCCGTGGCCGCGCCCTGCGCCTGCTGGAAGAGGATGCGGTGATGCAGGAGACCCTGCTGCCCGGTCAGCAGGCGGCCGCCGCCAATGTAGTGGCTCGCGCCCATCAGGGACAGGATATCGACCTGCAACTGGCGGATATTCGCTACGGCCATATCCACCAGTGGGTACAACAGGCTCGTCAGCAGAAGGGCAAGCTCACCGAGGCCCAGAGCGAGTGGCTGGATCGGGTGCTGCTCAATCGCTGGATTGGCATCCCCTTCTTCCTGTTTGTCATGTACCTGATGTTCCTGTTTGCCATCAACGTTGGCAGCGCCTTTATCGACTTCTTCGACATCATGGGCGGCGCCCTGTTTGTCGATGGGGTGCACCACCTGCTGGGGCTGGTCAATGCCCCCGAATGGCTGGGCGCCATTCTGGCTGATGGCTTTGGCGTCGGCTTGCAGACCGTGGCCACCTTTATTCCGGTGATTGGCTGCCTCTATCTGTTCCTCGCGGTGCTGGAGAGCTCCGGCTATCTGGCCCGTGCAGCCTTCGTGGTGGATGCTCTGATGCGCCGCCTCGGCCTGCCGGGCAAGGCGTTCGTGCCGATGCTGATGGGCTTTGGCTGTACCGTCCCCTCAGTGATGGCGACCCGTACCCTCAACTCCGAGCGGGAGCGGCTGATGACCTCCGCCATGGCCCCCTTCATGTCGTGTGGTGCCCGTCTGCCGGTTTACGCCCTGTTTGCGGTGGCTTTCTTCCCCGAGTCTGGCCAGAACTTGGTGTTCGGTCTCTACCTCATCGGCATTCTGGTGGCGGTGCTCACCGGCCTGTTGCTGCGCAGCACCCTGCTGCCGGGCAAGAGCGACTCCATGCTGATGGAGATGCCGGATTACGAGTGGCCGCGTCCGGTCAACGTTGCCATCAAGACCTGGCAAAAGCTCAAATCCTTCGTCTTTGGCGCAGGTAAAACCATCGTGCTGGTGGTTGCCGTGCTGAGCGTGCTCAATTCCCTGGGTACCGATGGCAGCTTTGGCCATCAGGAGCAGGAGAGCTCGGTCCTGAGCAAGATAAGCCAGGCGGTGACCCCGGTGCTGCACCCCATAGGTGTACGCGATGACAACTGGCAGGCCACGGTCGGTATCGTCACCGGTATCTTCGCCAAAGAGGCGGTGGTCGGTACCCTCAACAGCCTCTACGCCGGTGGTGGCGATGCAGAGGAGGAGAGTGAGTTCTCGCTGGTGGCCAGCTTCCACGAGGCGATCGATGCCGTGGCGGCCAATCTGGCGGAGATCAACCCGAGTGACCCCATGGGACTTGATGTTGGCAACCTCGACGACCAGAAAGCTGCCGCCGAGGCGCAGGAGGTGGATGTCTCCACCTACGGCAATATGCAGACCCACTTCGACGGGGCGGCCGGTGCCTTTGCCTACCTCTTGTTCGTGCTGCTCTACATGCCTTGCGCCGCCGCCATGGGCGCGCTGGTGCGGGAAACCGGTCGTCAGTGGGCGCTGATGACGGCGGTATGGTGCAACTATATGGCCTTTATGTGCGCGACCCTCTTCTATCAGGTTGCGACCTTTGCCGCTCATCCGGAGCAGAGCCTGTTCTGGATCGTCAGCTATGGCCTCTCTCTGGTGTTGCTCTGGTGGGCCGGTCGCCGTCACGGTGACATCGTCGCCCGCAAGGTGGTGACCTTATGATCCTGCGCGAGCTGGGGGATTACCTCGCCGCGCAGCAGAAGGTGAGCCGGCGTGATCTGGCTCGCCACTTCCACACCTCGGAAGATGCGGTGGAGGCCATGCTCGGCGTCTGGATGCGCAAGGGGCGGGTCATCAAGCGCGAGAGTCGGGTCTGTGGTGGCAGTTGCTGCGGCAAGAGCGAAGAGGTGATGTTCGAGTGGTGTGACGCGGGCCAGATTGGCATCAAGATCCGCTAAACGACTACCCAACCTCATTACCAAAGATCGAACAACAAAAAACGGCAGATCCTGCGCAAGGGTCTGCCGTTTTTATTGCTGAAAACAGGCGGGATCAGGCGCTCTGGCGAGCCTCGCTCAGCAGTGCCAGCGCCGGTTGGGCGTTGTCTGGCATCAGCCGGTAGGCCTTGTGATGTTTGACCAGGGTGGTCTTCTTGTTGCCCTGGCTCAGCAGCAGGCCGTGCTTGAAGGCCGCCTCGGCCAGCACCTGCTCATCACCGCGCACATAGAGGGTGAGGGGTTTGACAAGCTCACCGTCCTCGATATGGCCTTCATATTCGCTATGGCTTACCACCAGACTCGCTTGACCGCCCGATTGCAGGCGCAGCTTGGCGTTCACCTCGCTCTCGGTCAGCACCAGCCAGCCTGCCTGTTCCAGCTCAGCCAGCAGCGCCGCCAGCTTGGCTCCCAGTTGCTGCGGGTTGGTCATGGCACACTGGTATTGGAAGGCGATGCGCTCCAGCAATCCCTTGAGATCGGCGCCTGCTCCCAGGGTGCGGCCAAGCTGTACCCAATCTTTCAAATTTTCCATCACCAGACGGGAGAAGCGTTTCTCCTTGAGGGAGTCGGCCATCCAGGTACAGAGAAAGTGGCTCTCTTGCGCCGGGGTGCGCTTGCCCGCCTTTTGCTCGGCGGTGCGGGCCAGTTCGGCCAGACTCTGGGTGGCCATCTCGAACAGGGCCTGATTGTAGGTCGGAGAGGTCATAAGCAATCCTTGAGTTGACCACCAGGGGCCAACACCGATGACAGAGATAGCAAAGGCGCCAGTGGCGCCTTTGCGGTTCAATAGAGCAACAGCCCGCCTTATTTCGGCTGACGGGGCTTCTTGGCCGCGGCCAGACGCTTGAGGCGCTGACCCTGCAGCTTGGCTTCGGCCATCACCTGGGCCACGGCGTTATCTTCACGCTGCGGACGCTTGCCGAAGCGACGACGCTCCTGCAGCTGTTTGATTAGCTCGTCACGGCTGCTCACTTCGTAGCCCGGCACCATGATGCGGCGGATCTTCTGGCCGATCAGGGCCTCGATCTCCAGCAGGGTACGCTCCTCTTCACGGCTGACGAAGGAGATGGCCATGCCGCGCTTGCCGGCACGACCGGTACGGCCGATACGGTGCACGTAATCTTCCGCCAGGAACGGCAGATCGTAGTTGACCACGTACTCCAGATCCGGGATATCCAGACCACGGGCGGCCACTTCGGTGGCCACCAGTACCCGTACCTTGCCTTCCATGAATTCGCGCAGGGCGCGGCGACGGTTGCCCTGGGCCTTCTCGCCATGGACAACGGCGGACTTGATGCCGTCGAGGTTCAGCTCCTCGACCAGCACATCACAGCTCTCGCGGGTACTGGCGAACACCAGCACCTGCTGCCAGTTCTGCTTGCCAATCAGCTCTGAGAGCAGCTCGCGCTTGCGCTTCTGCTCGACCGGATAGACGGTGTGGCTGACGGTGTCGGCGGTGGAGTTCTGCTTGTTGACGCTGACGATCTGCGGGCGATCCAGCATCAGGTTGGCCAGCTTCTTCACCGCGTCGGAGAAGGTGGCGGAGAAGAGCAGGTTTTGACGGGTCTTGTTGACCGCTTGCAGGATCTTCTGCACATCGGCACTGAAGCCCATGTCGAGGATGCGATCTGCTTCATCCATCACCAGACACTCGACGCCAGAGAGGCTGAGGTTGCAGGCGGTGAGGTGCTCCAGCAGACGGCCCGGGGTGGCCACAATGATGTGAGCGCCCGCTTTGAGCTTCTTGGCCTGCACGTCCTGCTTGCCACCGCCGACGATGGTGATGGTGGTGATATCGAGATACTTGGCGAAGTCATTGATGTTGCTCGCCACCTGAGCCGCCAGCTCGCGGGTCGGGGTCAGGATCAGCACACGGGCGTTGGAAGGCTGGACCGGAGCCGGATTGTCTACCAGACGCTGCAAGATGGGCAGGGCGAAGGCGGCGGTCTTGCCGGTACCGGTCTGGGCGCTGGCCAGCACATCGCGGCCACGGCGAATGGCCGGGATCGCCTGTTGCTGCACAGGGGTCATCTCCTGATAACCGCAATCTGAGACAGCACGCAAAATCTCGGGGGCAAAATCGAACGATTCAAATCTCATAATGGGTTCCTGTGTTCCAGCTGGGCTGTGTTTGGCTTGGTTAGCTCGGCATGAGCGAGACGGAGGTTGTAACCACCGACGGCTGCGCCTGACATCAAGTCAGAGAGTGAGCCGGAAAATGGCGGGCGCGAAGTGTAACAGATAGACGTCACAAATTCTGCCTCAAATGGTTGTCCTTTTCTCATCCTTTGTGGTGTGAATGGCGGTTGAAAGCAATCATTTGACTCCCAAATGCCAAGCTTGGAGGTGTGGGCTAACGGTTTTGGGCAAGGACGAGAGGGATATCAATGGAACTGGAACAGTTAAAACGCCAGCTGGAGCAGCTTGGCGAGCGCAATGACAGCATGCAGCAGGCACGCCACCGCAAGCTGCTCAATATCACCCGCGACACGGGGGAGTTGCTGTCAGTGCTGGTGCAGACCCGTGGGGCGCAGGCGGTGCTGGAGATCGGCACCTCCAATGGTTACTCCACACTCTGGCTGGCA
Organism: Aeromonas sp. HMWF017; assembly: GCF_003061465.1. Taxonomy (NCBI): domain Bacteria; kingdom Pseudomonadati; phylum Pseudomonadota; class Gammaproteobacteria; order Aeromonadales; family Aeromonadaceae; genus Aeromonas; species Aeromonas sp. HMWF017. The sequence continues at coordinate 17,723 of NZ_QAJD01000176.1, read as the reverse complement.
GAAGCGGTGCGTCGGCTGGAGGGGCACGTTACCACCATTGAGCTGGATGAGGATAAGCGCGTGCTGGCCCATGACAACTTTCAGAGGGCAGGGCTGGCCCCCTGGGTAACCTTGCTGGCAGGGGATGCAGGCGAGCTGTTACCGACCTTGCCGCAAGCCGGCTATCAGCTCATCTTCCTCGATTCGGATCGTCAGCACTACCGGGCATGGTGGCCGCAGATCCGCCGCCTGCTGGCACCCCGTGGCCTGCTGGTGGTCGACAACGCCATCTCCCATCGCAGCGAGATGGTGGAGTGGATGAACGAGGTCGGGCAGGATCCGGCCTTTGCCACCTCGCTGGTGCCGGTCGGTAAGGGGGAGTGGCTGGTGGTGCGTTTGTAGGGGGTAGCTACAAAAAATCAGCCCCGCATTGGCGGGGCTGATTGTTAGGGAACATCACGGCTGTGGCCGGTCAGGTCAGACCGCCAGATAGTCCATAATCCCTTCCGCCGCCTTGCGCCCTTCGTAGATGGCAGTCACCACCAGATCGGAGCCACGCACCGCGTCGCCACCGGCGAACACCTTGGGATTGCTGGTCTGGAAGGCGTATTCCGCCTGCTCGCGGGCCTTGATGCGATCCCGGTTGTCGAGCTCGATGCCGAACTCCGCCATCCAGGGCTGGGGGTTAGGCTGGAAGCCAAACGCCATCACCACCGCATCGGCGGCTAGCACCTGCTCTGAGCCCTCGATAACCACCGGATTGCGGCGGCCATTGGCATCGGGTTCACCCAGCTCGGTGCTCACCACCTTGATGCCGACGGTGTGACCATTGGCATCCAGCTCGACCGCCACCGGTTGCAGGTTGAACATGAACTCAACCCCCTCCTCGCGGGCATTTTTCACCTCCCGCTTGGAGCCCGGCATGTTCTCCTCGTCGCGGCGATAGGCACAGATCACCTTGTCAGCCCCCTGACGGATGGCGGTACGCACGCAGTCCATGGCGGTATCGCCACCGCCCAGCACCACCACCTGCTTGCCGGCGAAGTCGATGTAGTCGGCTTGCGCCTTCTCGAACCCCAGCAAGCGGTTGGCGTTGGCGATGAGGTAGGGCAGGGCGTCATAGACGCCCGGCGCCTCTTCGTTGGCAAAGCCGCCCTTCATGTACTTGTAGGTACCGACCCCGAGGAAGACAGCATCGAACTCGCCGAGCAGATCGGCGAAGGTGATGTCCTTGCCCACTTCGGTCTCGAGACGAAACTCCACGCCCATTCCCTGGAAGATCTCGCGGCGACGCTGCATCACCTCTTTTTCCAGCTTGAAGGAGGGGATACCGAAGGTGAGCAGGCCGCCAATCTCCGGATACTTGTCAAACACCACCGGGGTGACGCCGTTGCGTGCCAGCACGTCGGCACAGGCGAGGCCCGCAGGGCCAGCGCCAATGACGGCGACCCGCTTACCGGTCTTGACCACGTTCGAGAGGTCGGGCTTCCAGCCCATCTCGAACGCCTTGTCGGTGATGTACTTTTCGATGTTGCCGATGGTCACCGCGCCGAAGCGATCGTTAAGAGTGCAGGAGCCTTCGCACAGACGATCCTGCGGGCAGACCCGACCGCACACTTCTGGCAGGCTGTTGGTCTGGTGGGAGAGCTCCACCGCCTCCAGAATGCGCCCCTCTTTGGCCAGTTTCAGCCAGTTGGGGATGTAGTTGTGGACCGGACACTTCCACTCGCAGTAGGGGTTGCCGCACTCGAGACAGCGATCCGCCTGCATCTGTACCTGCGGCTGATTGAAGGACTCGTAGATCTCCACAAACTGGATTTTGCGGATCTTGAGCGGCTTCTTGGGCGGGTCGACCCGCTGGACATCGATAAACTGAAATACGTTCTGGCTCATAGGGTTCCCTCCTTATTGCGCCTGGATTCTGAGTTCTGCACTGGAACGGCTGGTGTGACCCAGCAGCGATTTCACGTCGCTGGACTTGGGTTTGATCAGCCTGAACTTGGGCACATAGGAGTCGAAGTTGGCCAGGATCTCCTCGGCGCGCGAGCTGCCGGTCTCATTGAGGTGCGCCGTGATGATGCCGCGCAGGTGCTCCTGATGTATGGCGAGATCCGCCACGTCCAGCAGTTCCACCAGCTCGGGGTTGGTGCGCTTGGCGAAGTTGCCGCATTCGTCGAGCACGTAGGCAAAGCCGCCGGTCATGCCCGCCGCGAAGTTGACGCCGGTCTGACCGAGCACGGTGACGATGCCGCCGGTCATGTATTCACAGCCGTTGTCGCCAATCCCCTCGACTACCGCCAGGGCGCCGGAGTTGCGCACCGCGAAACGCTCGCCGGCAGTGCCTGCTGCGTAGAGTTTGCCGCCGGTGGCGCCGTAGAGGCAGGTGTTGCCGATGATGGCCGCTTCATGGGATTTGAACGCCACGCCGACATGGGGCTTGATCACCAGCTTGCCGCCGGTCATCCCCTTGCCCACATAGTCGTTGGCGTCACCGGTGAGGATCATCTCGAGGCCACCTGCGTTCCAGACGCCGAAGCTCTGGCCTGCGGTGCCGTTGAAGTGCACCTTGATCGGATCGGCCGCCATCCCCTGATTGCCGTGCCGTTTGACGATCTCGCCCGAGAGGCGCGCCCCCACCGAGCGGTCGGTGTTGCGAATGTCGTAACGGAACTCGCCACCGCTTGAGGTTTCCACCGCTTCCAGCAGGTCTTCCACCATCTTGAGGTTGAGCGGCCCCTTGTCGAAAGTGGGGTTGTGCTGCTGGCTGAACAGGCTGGAGCCTGCCGGTGCTACCGGACGGGCCAGAATGCCAGAGAGATCCAGCTTGGCCTGACGAGCGGTGAGGCCGGGCAGGGCTTCCAGCAGATCGGTGCGGCCAATCAGGTCGGTCAGCTGGGTGACGCCGAGCTGGGCCATCAGCTCGCGGGTCTCCTCGGCGATGAACTTGAAGTAGTTCATCACCATCTCCGGCAGGCCGGTGAAGTGCTCGCGACGCAGCTTCTCATCCTGAGTGGCAACGCCGGTGGCGCAGTTGTTCAGGTGGCAGATCCGCAGGTATTTGCAACCGAGTGCCACCATGGGGCCGGTGCCAAAACCGAAGCTCTCGGCGCCGAGGATGGCCGCCTTGATGATGTCGAGACCGGTCTTGAGACCGCCATCCACCTGCAGCCGTACCTTGTGGCGCAGGCCGTTGGCGACCAGCGCCTGTTGGGTTTCGGCCAGACCCAGTTCCCACGGGGAGCCGGCATATTTGACCGAGGTGAGGGGGCTCGCGCCAGTGCCGCCGTCATAACCGGAGATGGTGATAAAGTCGGCATAGGCCTTGGCAACGCCGCATGCAATGGTGCCGACGCCAGGCTCGGACACCAGTTTCACCGACACCAGACAGCTCGGGTTGATCTGCTTGATGTCGAAGATGAGCTGGGCCAGATCCTCGATGGAGTAGATGTCGTGGTGCGGCGGCGGTGAAATCAGGGTCACGCCGGGCACGGAATAACGCAGCTGGGCGATCTGGGCAGTCACCTTGTCACCGGGCAGCTGGCCACCTTCGCCGGGCTTGGCACCCTGAGCCACCTTGATTTGCACCACATCGGCGTTCATCAGGTAGTGGGGGGTGACGCCAAAGCGGCCGGAAGCCACCTGCTTGATGCGGGAGTTCTTCTCGGTACCGAAACGCTTGGGATCTTCGCCACCTTCGCCGGAGTTGCTCTGACCGCCGAGGCGGTTCATGGCGACAGCCAGTGCCTCGTGGGCTTCAGGGCCGAGGGCGCCGATGGACATGGCAGCGGAGTCGAAGCGGGGGAACAGCTTGTCGGCTGGCTCAACCTGATCCAGCGCGACCGGATTGTCGACCTTCTTCAGTGCCAGCAGATCGCGCAAGGTGGCAACCGGGCGCTCGTTCACCAGACGAGCGTACTCCTTGTAATCGGCATAGTTGCCGGAGCGCACCGCCGCTTGCAGGGTCTGCACCACATCCGGGTTGTAGGTGTGGTACTCGCCGCCGTGGACGAACTTGAGCAGGCCGCCGTGGGGGAGGGGCTTGCGCATCAACCAGGCCTGACGGGCCAGATTGTGCTGATCCTGCTGGATGTCGGCAAAATCGGCACCCTGAATACGGCTCGATACGCCGCGGAAGCAGGTATCGACCACCGACTTGGCCAGACCCACCGCTTCGAACAGCTGGGAGCAGCGGTAGCTGGCGACCGTGCTGATGCCCATCTTGGACATCACCTTGTAGAGCCCCTTGTTGATGCCGTTGCGGTAGTTGACCATGGCCTGGCGCAGGGACATGGTGAGCACGCCCTCTTCAACCTGTTTGGCCAGGGTTTCGTAGGCCAGATAGGGGTAGATGGCGGTCGCGCCAAAGCCCAGCAGCACCGAGAAGTGGTGCGGATCGCGGCAGCTTGCGGTCTCCACCAGAATGTTGGCGTCGCAGCGCAGGTTGTTGTCCACCAGGGTGCGCTGTACCGCGCCCACCGCCATGGCGGCCGGGATCGGCAGGGTATCGGCGCTGATATCGCGATCCGACAGCACCAGCAGCACGGTGCCACTCTTGGCAGCGGTTTTGGCCTCCTCGCAGATGCGCAAGATGGCCGCTTCCAGCCCCTCTTCGGGCTTGAAGTTGAGGCTGATCACCTGATGACGGTAGTACTCGCCTTCCAGTGCCAGCAGCTGGTGGAAGTCAGAGTAGAGCAGGATCGGTGACTGGAACAGCACCCGGTGGGCGTGGCCGAAGGTCTCGTTGAAGACGTTCTGCTCGCGACCGATACAGGTGGCCAGCGACATCACGTGGTTCTCACGCAGCGGATCGATGGGCGGGTTGGTCACCTGGGCAAACATCTGGCGGAAGTAGTCATAAAGGGTGCGCGGGCCGGAGGAGAGCACCGCCATCGGGGTATCATCCCCCATGGAGCCGACCGCTTCCTGACCGTTTTCACCCAATACCCGGATGATCTGATCCAGCTCCTCGAAGGAGTAGCCAAACAGCTTCTGATAGGTTTTCAGCTGGTGGTCGGAGAACTCGCGGCTACCGGTCTGGCTGTCGTCCATCTGCTCGAAGGGGACCAGTCGGCGGCAATGTTTATCCATCCACTGCTTGTAGGTGTGGCGGTTCTTGAGGTCGTCATCGATCTCGAAGCTGGTCCACACCTTGCCGTTGCTGGTATCCACCACGAACAGCTCGCCCGGGCCGACCCGGCCCTTCTCCAGCACTTCGTCCGGGGTGTAGTCCCAGGTACCGACTTCTGAGGCGAGGGTGATGAACTTGTCCTTGGTGATGACGTAGCGGGCCGGACGCAGACCGTTGCGATCAAGTGCGCAGGTGGCATAGCGACCGTCGGTCATGACGATACCGGCCGGGCCGTCCCACGGCTCCATGTGCATGGAGTTGAAGTCGTAGAAGGCGCGCAGGTCGTCATCCATGTTCGGGTGCTTTTGCCATGCTGGCGGGATCAACAGGCGCATGGCGCGGAACAGGTCCATGCCACCGGCGAGGAAGAGATCCAGCATGTTGTCGAGACTGGAGGAATCCGACCCCGTGGTGTTGACGAAGGGGGCCGCTTCCTGCAAATCGGGAATGAGCGGCGTCGCAAACTTGTAGCTGCGCGCCTTGGCCCACTGGCGGTTGCCGGCGATGGTGTTGATCTCGCCGTTGTGGGCCAGATAGCGAAACGGCTGGGCCAGCGGCCAGCGCGGGCTGGTGTTGGTGGAGAAACGCTGGTGGAAGACGCAGATGGCCGCCTGCATACGGATGTCGGCGAGATCCAGATAGAAGCGCGGCAAGTCCACCGGCATGCACAGTCCTTTATAGACGGTGACCAGATTGGAGAGGCTGACCACATAGAAGTAGTCGTCGTTGACGCGCTTTTCGATGCGGCGGCGCACGATATAGAGGCGGCGCTCGAGATCCTTGTCGACCCAGCCGGGCGGGGCGTTGACAAAGACCTGTTCAATGCTGGGCAGGGAGGCTTTGGCGATGGTACCCAATACGTTGGTATCGACAGGCACCTTACGCCAGCCGACCAGACTCAGGGTCTCTTTTTCCAGCTCTTCGTCGATGATGTCGCGGGTCTGCTGGGCCAATACGGGGTCAGGGTTGAGAAACAGCATGCCGACCGCATAGTTGCGGCCAAGGTGCCATCCCTTCTCCTCGGCGACAGCTCTGAAGAAGCTGTCTGGTTTTTGCAGCAGCAGACCGCAACCATCGCCGGTCTTGCCATCGGCGGAGATCCCGCCGCGATGCTGCATGCGAGCCAATGCTGACATCGCGAGACGGACAAGCTTGTGGCTGGCTTCCCCTTCCATGTGGGCCAACAGGCCGAAGCCACAGTTATCCCTCTCCAGCTTTGGATCATATAGTGACATTGCATTTCTCCCTTGCTCGGCCTTGTATCGCACTGTCATCACCTGACTGCATAAATTGCGATTGGCTCTTGTGGTTCCGTCTGCCTGACGTGGCGAATCTCCAAACTAATGGGATTTTCTGGCGAGGTCAATCGCAGGTCAGGTTTGTCTTCATGGTTACATTCGCATAACAAAATGTCGGGTTAGGGGGATTCGCTCGCAGTTATGGAGTGTTTATTCTGTGTAGTTTGATTTTGTTGGTTAAATATATCGTCATTGGCGGGCTCAATGGTGCGCTCGGCGACGATGGGCGAATGTAGTAATTTTACCAACCCGATGTGGCCGACAGCGGAAGGGATCACATTTTCAATATCCCATGCTTGCAATTGTGTGCTGTCGGGTCTCTTTGAATTTTTCATTGCTCAACAGTGGGTTATCAGGTCTCATTGTCATATGGATGTTTACTGTTTGAATCGTCAAAGAACTGTAAAAATCCTTTTTTTGCGCTTTTTCTCTATATTTATTCAAAATTGGTCGGGTATTTATATGTTTTACCCTCTCCGCTAGCTTGATCCAGCTCAGCCCCTGTTTTGCGCAAGCTCGTACAATGGCGCTCCTTTAGCGGAGGTGTCATGCAGTTACACGAACTCGTCAATACATTCGGTCAGGATCTCAAGCAGCGTCATGGTCAGAAGATCCACAAACTCTCCATCCATGGGGCCTTCACCTGCCCGAACCGTGACGGCACCCTGGGCCGCGGTGGCTGCACCTTCTGCAATGTATCCTCTTTTGCCGACGAGTCGGCTCAGCAACTCTCAGTGGTGCAACAACTGCTGGCTCGCCGGGACGAAGTCACCCGTGCCAAGCGCTATCTTGCCTATTTTCAGGCCTATACCAGCACCTATGCCGAGGTCGAATATCTGCAGCGGATGTATGAAGAGGCGCTGTCAGTGAGCGATATGGTGGGGCTCTGTGTGGGCACTCGCCCCGATTGCGTGCCGGATGCGGTGCTGGATCTGTTGGCGGGCTATCAGGCCCGGGGTTACGAGGTGTGGCTGGAGCTCGGGCTGCAAAGTGCCAACGACAAGACCTTGCAACGTATCAACCGCGGCCACGGTTATGCCGCCTATGAGGATGCGGTAAGACGTGCCCATCAGCGCGGCATCAAGGTATGTGCTCATCTGATCGTCGGCCTGCCTGGCGAAGTGCCGATGGACAGCCTCGATACCCTGCATCGTATCGTTGAGACTGGTGTTGAGGGGATCAAGCTGCATCCGCTTCATGTGGTTGAGGGTAGTACTCTCGGCAAGGCGTGGCAGGCTGGGCGCCTTGAGGTATTGACGCTGGAGCAGTATGTGGAAGCGGCCGTTGCCATGATCCAGCACACGCCGCCCGAGGTGGTGTATCACCGGATTTCGGCCTCCGCGCGCCGTCCAACCCTGTTGGCGCCAGCCTGGTGTGAAAATCGCTGGACGGCCATGGCGGACATTGCCAAAGCACTCTCATTGAACGGCCCGCAAGGTCACGCGTTGGGCAGACCCTTCATACTTCCTGACCTATAATTGAGCGCCAGATTATTATTTTCACGTAAAACATAGGGTTATATAAAAAACTTCATACCCTAAACTATAGTTTTGCTACGTGCCGGTTGATATAGTGGTGCGCCATAATAAATGTCATTATCAATTAACTCCGACATTCACCCTGATTGCAGTGTTAGCATGGTGTTGATGAGCCGATTATTTTTACCAATAACGAATCATGCCACCATTGCTGCTGTGCCGGGAAATTGGCGATGAGTGTCGCGATCTATCTGGACAGGTTTATCCCCTGATCAGTCTCATCAGCGGGAAGGCCACTCGGTTTTAGCGTGGCTATAGCAGGGAAATATGAGCGATGAACGCTCTTATCTACCTCATTTATGCAGTGACAGGATGCTATGCAAGCAGAAACAAGTCGTATTGATGAGTTATTGGAGTGTCTGGTCTTTTTGACCCGTTTTTATGGTGTGCCCAACAGTCAGGATGCCCTGACGACCGGGTTGCCACTGGTCTCCGGACGCCTGACAACCGCACTCTTTTGCCGTGCTGCCGAGCGGGGCGGGTTATCCGCCCGTGAAGTGATCCAGCCACTGGCCGATATTTCTCCCTTGCTGCTGCCTTGCGTATTGCAGATGCGCAGTGGTGGCGCCTGCATTTTGCTGGAGTGGAACGAAGATCGCAGCCAGGGGAAAGTGATTTTCCCTCAGGCTGGTGATGCCGCGCAATGGCTGACCGCAGCCCAATTGGGTGATGAGTATCTGGGACGCCTCTTCTATGTAAAGAAGCAGTTCAAGTTTGACGAACGCTCGCCCAAGGTGCTGGAAACCCGTGATGGCCACTGGTTCTGGAGCACCTTGTTCGAATCCCGCGGCATCTATCGCGATGTGCTGATCGCCTCCATTCTGATCAACCTGTTTGCCATCGCCAGCCCTCTTTTCACCATGAACGTCTATGACAAGATTGTGCCCAATCTGGCGTTTGATTCGCTCTGGGTGCTGGCGGTCGGGGCCATGGTGGTCTTTACCTTCGATTTTGTGATGCGGCAGTTGCGCAGTTACTTTATCGATATCGCTGGCAAAAAGTCTGATGTGCTACTGTCCGCCAAGATTTTCGCCAAGGTGATGGGCATGAGGATGGAGTCTCGTCCTGCTTCCACCGGTGCTTTCGCCAAACATCTGCAGGAATTTGAATCGGTGCGGGAGTTTTTCACCTCAGCAACGGTTTCTACTCTTATCGATCTCCCTTTTGCCGTTTTCTTCCTTTTTATTATCTGGATGTTTGCCGGTGTGATGGTGGTTGTCCCCATCGTCGCCATGCTGATCCTCATCGCCTACAGCTTTTATATTCAGGAGCCACTCAAGCAGTCAATCGAAGAGGGGTCACGCCTTGCGTCCCAGAAGAACGCCAACCTGATTGAAAGTATTTCCGGGCTTGAAACCGTCAAGATTTTCGGCGCCGAGAGCATGTTCCAGCATCGCTGGGAACAGGCCGTTTCCCATATTTCCACCTGGGGCGTACAGACCCGCCGCATTACCAACTCCATGTCCTCACTGGCCAGTTATATCCAGCAGGTGGTGACGGTCGGTCTGGTGATCGTCGGTGTTTACCAGATCTCCGAAGGCTTGGTCACTATGGGGGGCATGATTGCCGCCGTGATGCTCTCCAGTCGCGCCATTGCTCCCATGGTACAACTCTCCGTGTTGTCGACCCGTTATAACCAGGCCAAATCTGCACTGGATATTCTGGAAAAAATCATGCAAACCCCGGGAGAGCAGGAGGAAGGCAAGCAATATATCCATCATCCGGTGATTGCCGGTCGAATTGAATTCGAAAATGTCTCCTTCAAATATCCGGGAATGGAAACCAGCACCCTGCACAATATCAATTTGCGCATTCAGCCGGGCGAAAAGGTGGCGATTATCGGCCGGATTGGGGCGGGTAAAACGACCCTAGAGAAGCTGTTGATGGGGTTGTATCGACCGACCGATGGTTCGGTGCGTATCGACGGTTTTGAACTTGATCAACTGCCGCCTGCGGTGATCCGTCGCAATATCGGCTGTGTTCCGCAAGATGTCATTCTCTTTTTCGGATCTGTGCGGGACAACATCATGCTGGGTAATCCGCTGGTGGATGATGTGAGGGTCTTGCGCGCTGCCAAGCGGGCGGGTGTCACCAACTTTACCAACCGGGATCCCAACGGGCTGGATCGGCAGATAGGTGAGGGTGGCCGTCAGCTTTCCGGTGGCCAGCGTCAGTCGATCCTGCTGGCACGCGCCCTGCTCAATGATCCCCCCATTCTGGTGATGGATGAGCCGACCTCCAACATGGACAACCAGTCCGAGATGCAGGTCAAACAGGAGCTCGCCAGACTTGGCCCGGAAACCACATTGATCCTCATCACTCACAAAACCTCGATGCTGGATGTGGCATCGCGAGTGATCGTTATTGAGCAGGGGCAGATCGTTGCTGATGGCCCCAAAGAGGTGGTGTTACAGCAGTTAAAGGAAGGCAAGGTGCGCGTGCAGGAGGTGTCCCATGGTTAAGGGGCTCATGGACTGGTTCAAGCGCAGCAAAAAGACGCCTTCCGGCGAGGTATTGCCAGCACCCGAGCATCTGGAGTTTGTCGATGACGGCGCGGCAGCTGTACTGCTGACCACGCCGACCGGAGCTCGTATCCTGCTATGGTGCTGTTTCCTCTTTTTCATGAGTGCCATCGTCTGGGCGGCCTGGGCCGAACTGGATGAAGTCACCGTGGGTCAGGGCAAGGTTATTCCGTCCCGTCAGCTGCAGGTGATCCAGAACCTGGAAGGGGGGATCGTCAAAGAGATCTTCGTCAAAGAGGGGGATATCGTCGAAAAGGGGCAGCCGCTGCTGCGCATTGATGACACCCGTTTCCGCTCCGACTTTAGAGAACGGGAGCAAGAGGTAGTCACCCTGAAGGGGGATGTGGCCCGTCTGCGCGCCGAGATGGCCAGCGTCGAGGTGAAAAACGACCCGGCACTGGGGTGGCGTGAGCAGGTCGTGGTAGGTGAAGCGCCAATCCAGTTCCCCGATGGTTATGAAACTGTCTTTGCCGAATACGCACACCGTGAGCGGTCTGTACAGCGGGATCGCCTCAATAACCTGAAGAACCAGCTCTATATTCTTGGTCAGCAAATCGAACAGAAAGAGCAGGAGCTGATTGAACTGAATGCCAAGATCCGCACCGTGAATCGCAGTGTGGATCTGGCCAGACAGGAACTGAATATTAGCCGTCCGCTGGCGAAAGAGGGTATAGTGCCTCAAGTGGAGCTAATCAAGCTGGAGCGGCAGGTCAACGAGATGCAGGGGGAGCTGGAGAGCAACCGTCTGCTGATCCCAAAACTCAATTCGGTGCTGCGTGAGACCATCTCCAAGCGTAATGATATTGCGCTGAAGTTCAGAGCAGACTCCCAGACTGAACTGAACGAGAAGCAGGGGCGACTTGGCCAGTTGTCAGAAGGGCAGGTTGGCTTGCGAGACAGGGTCGACCGGACCAGTGTGATTGCTCCGCTCAAGGGCACCATCAAAAAACTCAAGATCAACACCCTGGGCGGCGTGGTTCAGCCCGGCATGGATTTGATGGAGATTGTGCCGCTGGAGGATACCTTGCTGGTAGAAGCCAAGGTGTCACCAAAAGATATCGCCTTCCTGCGACCGGGGCTGGATGCCATCGTCAAAATTACTGCCTATGACTTTACAATCTATGGAGGATTGCATGGCAAGGTTGAACAGATAAGTGCGGATTCGATCCAGGATGAGGAGGGGAACTCCTTTTATCTGGTTCGGGTTCGGACAGAGAAGAGTTACTTGGGCGATGAGCTTAACGCACTTCCCATCATCCCCGGTATGTTAGCCAGTGCTGATATCATTACTGGTAAAAAAAGTGTCCTAGACTATTTGCTTAAGCCGATTTTACGGGCAAAGCAGTCGGCACTGAGAGAACGATAAGCCAACAATCTAAAAACAAAACATGACTGGAGATAACATGAAAAAAACGATTGTTGCCATGCTGGTCAGTGGCTGCATCCTGATCCCTAGTTTGGGTCAGGCCCAGACTCTGGAAGAGTCGGTGGCACAGACACTTGCTACGCATCCCAAGATCAAGGAAGCGTTTGATCTGTATCAGGCACGACTCTATCAGCATGATGGAGCCAAGGGTGGCTATTATCCTACGATCGATCTGCGTGGTGGCGTAGGCTATGAAAAAACTGACAGCCCTTCTACCCGTGCTGCCAGTGCCAACAGCAATATTGATGATTCCATGACTCGCAAAGAGGCAGGATTAAGTCTGCGGCAAATGTTGTTTGATGGCTTTGATGTCAGCAACAACGTCTCCAGAACCGAAGCTGAAGCCAATGCCCAGCGTCTGGCGATGATCTCCGAAGCAGAGAATACCGCACTTCGAGTAGCTGAGGTCTACCTCAATATGCTGCGCCAGCAGGAGATCCTGGAGCTTTCCAAACAAAACCTGGAAACCCACGAACAGATCCGCAGCGACATCAGCAAGCGGACTGATTCAGGGCTTGGCTCTACTGCGGATCAGACCCAGATTGAAGGTCGTGTTGCCCGGGCCTATTCAAATCAGGCCGCTGCCGAAAACAACTATCGCGACGCAGAAAGCGAATTTATTCGTGTCGTGAACGAGGTACCTAAAGATCTGGTACAGCCGGTTCCCAATACCGAGCTTATCCCGACCAGCCTCGATAGTGCGCTGAAAACAGCGACCGAAGTCCACCCGACCCTGCTCTCTTCCCTGCAGGATATCGAAGCGGCCAAGTACCAGCATGAAGGTGCCAAATCCGGTTTCTACCCCAATGTGACATTCGAGGTCGATCAGAACTGGAATGAGGATATCGATGCGGTCAAAGGGCGCAACGATGATCTGACCGCCATGGTGCGGATGCGTTACAACCTGTTCCGTGGCGGTTCTGATGTGGCAGAGAGCAATGCAACATCGGCGCTCTACTCTCAGGCGAAAGACATTCATTTGAATGCGTTCCGCCAGGTGGAGGAAGGCACTCGTCTGGCCTGGAGCGCGAAAGAGTCGCTGGCCAAGCAAAAGACCTTCCTGAAAGAGCATGTTGACGCCAGCTATGACACCGTACAGGCATACAAGAAGCAGTTTGGTTTGGGTCAGCGGACATTGCTGGACGTATTGAACACCGAGAACGAACTGTTCGAGGCGCGTCGCAGCTATATCACTGCCGAGTATGATGCACTGCTGGCTGACTATCGCATTCTCAACGCGACAGGCAGTCTGCTCAATGCATTTAGCGTCAAACAACCCGCTGAATGGCAGGCCAGGCAATAACCGTTTGTTCATGATCCCGCAGGGATCATGAACGCCAACATGGTGACTGCTGCTGGCAGTCACCATGTTTGGCTAACGCAGGTTGTTGTACGAGCTTTGAGGAGTGCAGCAGTAATAATGCAGCAGGAATATGATGTGACACTCCAGCGTGGTGCCGGTAGCCGATGGTGTTATCTTCTTAATGAATGGAGATACAGATCCCTACGCGCTCTGCGCCACTCCTTATGGATCCTGCTGTTACCCTTCTCACTTCTGCTCTGTGCCAGTCAGCCTCTGCCACAGGAAGATCTCAACTTGATCAAACGGGCGGAGCAGACCTATGGCGCCAGAGCCGGCAAGCGTGTAACCAGTTGGCGTATGCTGGTCATGGAGACGAAGGGCAGGGCCCTGAGCGAAGAAAAAAAGCTTGAGCGGGTTAATAATTTTTTCAATCGGATGCGTTTTATTGACGATATCAAGTTGTGGCGCAAAAAGGATTATTGGGCAACCCCGCTAGAATTTTTGGGGGCCGCCGGGGGAGACTGTGAAGATTTCAGTATCGCCAAATACTCTACGTTGCTCGAGCTTGGGGTCCCGGATGATAAAATGCGGATGGTGTACGTCAAGGCTCTTGATTACAACCAGTTTCACATGGTGGTGGCATATTATGAGACACCCTCTTCCGTTCCGGTTATTTTGGATAATTTGATAGGCTCGATTCGCCCTGCCACACAGCGGCGAGATCTGGTGCCTATTTACAGTTTTAACGGTAGTCACTTGTGGTTGATGAAGGCACGAGGCCAAGGGGAACTGGCTGGTCAATCATCCCGCTTGGGATTATGGAATGATTTACGCAATCGCATGACCTCGGGGCGATTGGCTCGGCCAGTGGTGAATTTGGATGATTAACCTATGACGCTCTATCGACAGTTATTAGCCACCATGCTGCTGCTGTTTGGATTGTTATTTGCGGCCACATACTGGGTGCAATTCAATTCAACCCGCACTTATCTGGCGCAGCAACAGGAAACAACGGTCATCAATACGGCAACCTCGCTGGGGCTTGCCCTCACCCCCTATCTGGAAAACGGTGACAAGGTCGGTGCCGAGTCGGTGATCCAGGCCATTTTTGATGGGGGCTATTATCGATTGGTTCGCCTGGATCTGCTGGCATCAAAGGATGTCATCGAGCAGGAAAATACCAACAATATTCAGGGGGTACCGCGGTGGTTTGTAAATTTGGGACTGTTTCCTGAGGTATCCAACGAGTCAATTTTGACGTCTGGCTGGTTGCAGCTTGGAAAATTAAAAGTAGTGGGTCACCCCGGCCAGGCTTATTACGAGTTGTGGCGGGGGATGAGTGAGCTGGCGAGCTGGTTTCTGGTCGGCTTTTTGATCACCACAATTTTGTTGATGAGAGCACTCAACTACTTGCTCAAGCCACTCAAACAGATCTGTGATCAAGCCGTCGAGATCGAGCTGCACCATTTCGGTCATACGATCCCGGAGCCTAAAACCCATGAATTGAAGCAGGTCGTTCAGGCGATCAACACCCTCTCAAGCAAGTTGGCGTTGCAGTTCAAAGAGCAAGCCGATGAGGCCGAGAAATTGCGTGAGCGGGTTTATGTCGATGCCGTGTCGGGGCTTGGCAACCGAGCCTATTTTGTGGGCCAGGTAAACGCATGGATAGCGGAGGCTGGCCAAGGTGGCGTCATGCTGGTTGCGGTCGACATGCTGGATGATATCTATCGCGATGAAGGCTTTGCTGCCCGTGACAACATGGTCAAATCGATAGCTCAGGCTTTGAAAGAGCAATTAAAAGGGTGGGATGGCGCCGCCTTGGCACGGATCTCCGCGACGGAATATGCGCTGCTCTGTCCAACTGACGATCTGACTCAGCTAAAAGAGTTGGCTGAAGTGATTAATAGCCGCATTGCCGATCTGGTGGTGAATCCAATGGGCGAAGGGGATGCGCTCTCCGTCATTGGTATTGCCGGTCGTGATGGCAATGATGATCTCTCTGCCTTGTTGACCAAAGCCGATAATGCGCTTGGCAAGGCGCGCAATGAACGCCGCGGTGCTGTGGTGATGGAAGGGGGGACTGAGCAAGGTTTGATGGGGCGTTTGGCCTGGCGAGATCTGGTACAAGATGCCATTTCACGTCAACTTTGGCGCTTCAAAGCCCAACCAGCTTGCCGGTTTGATAATGGAGCAAGGTTGCATGCCGAGCTGTTTGCTTCTATCTCTCGGGATGGCACAGATTATTTTGCCGGTCAGTTCTTGCCCGCGATTGAACAGTTCAAATTGGGGGGCGAGTTTGACCAGGCGGTGCTTGATGCTTGCGTTCCATTACTGCAAAAACAGTCTGATCTGGTACTGGCGATCAACATCACTGCTGGCTCGCTCTGCTCGGATGAGTTTTTAACCTGGCTGACGCGCTATCTGACCGAACATGCAGAGCTCAAAGAGCGGTTGTTATTTGAAATACCTGAAGCTGCCATCATGAAACATAAAGACAACGTGGCTGCGTTGGTGGGCACCTTGCAAGCTCATGGCTTCCAGTGGGGGGTTGACCACTATGGTCGTCACTTCCAGTCTCTGGGCTATCTGGAGGAGCTGTCGCCGGCTTATGTCAAGGTCGATCACGGTTATACCAGTCAGGTCATGGAGCCGGGGGCAGACACCTCATTCCTAGCGGCTGTGTGTCGCGCCGCACACAATGCCGGTGTGACCACCATTGCGACCCGCGTCGAGGATCAACATCAAGTGGAACTGCTTTCCAAGTTGCATATCGATGGTTACCAGGGATTTGTTCATCCTGCCTTCCCATTGTCTTGAACTAAATGCTGGAAATGGCCCCGATAGGGGCCTTTTTTATACCAGTCACTTCTCTTTTCGCCATTTTTCTATAACCAACTCAAGGTCAGCCTTGAATGGGGCTGTATCTAGGGTTCTGATTTGTATTAAGAAATACCAACTCTTCGATTTTTTTCCGTCCATTTGTTGAATTCCTCTCGAACGTACGCTTTTTTGCAACGGAACAGCGCGCTATCTCCTTCTACGGTGTAGACATCAAGATCTGTCACCTTGGAGCAATGGATATGCGTACCCAAATCATCGACAAGTCCGTGGTTGTCTCAGCTATAGAAGGCAATGTGGAGATTGTGCTGGCTGATGGAAGCAGCCGCCCTCTGCAAAAAGGGGAAATTCTCCAACCCGGAGCCAAATTGGCCATAGCGGATGACGCCAAGCTGGCTCTTTCCCCTTATGACGATACTCCAGCATCGGATGTTCCGGCAGGTTCCGAGTCCGCTGAACCTGCTCAACCGCAAGTGGCTGCCAGCCAGGAAGGCGCTCCTTCAGATATTGCCGCATTGCAAGAATCGATTCTGCAGGGTGTTGACCCGACTCAAAACTTTGAGGCTTCTGCTGCTGGTGGGGCACCAGCGGCCGGTGGTGGTGGCGGTATTGGTGGGGTTGCGGGGACCAGTGGTAATGGTGGTTTCGTCACAATTGATCGAACTGGTGATGCCACGATAGCGGCTGCAGGGTTTGATACCACCTACGATACGGCCGCTGTCATCAATGAAAATCAGGCCGAAGATTTGATTCTTGAAAATCAGCTTGATGATTTGGGCGAAACCGCCGTGACCCTGGAAGACACTCAGGTCAGTGGGAATTTGCTCGACAATAGTACCAATCCAGATGGGCCTGCTGATGCCTCTATCGTTTCATATGACTGGGGTATCAATATCGGAGTCCCTGCTGGTGTTGCTGCCACCATTACCGGAGTGGGCACGCTGATCATCAATCCGGATGGCAGCTATATCTTTACTCCTGCGCCTAACTATGATGGTGCTGTTCCCCCAGTGAACTATCAGGTAACTGATGGCCAAGATACAGTGACTTCAACACTCGTTATCTCCATTACTCCGGTAGATGAGGCGGTAGGCCTTGATGGGCTGACTCTGGAAGGGGGAGAGGTGTTGGTCAGTGATGCCAACTTGGTCGACGGTTCGGCACCTAACGCTGCCGCGTTAACTCAAAGTGGGGTGTTTACTTTTAATGCCCCTGATGGTGTGCAAACGCTGGCAATCGGGGCGATCCAGTTGATCAGCAATGGCACCGTGGTTGCTCTGCCTGTATCCATTGAGACGCCGCTTGGCAATGGATTGCAAATCACCGCAATAACCTACGATCCCGTTACCGGTAACGGCAGTGTCTCCTACAGCTATACCCTCCTTGATAACGAGGCCCATCAACAACCCGCTTCTGACCTGCAATTGGGTGAGAGTCTCGCTGTGACCTTGACCGATGATGACGGTGATACAACCAGTGCAACGCTGGACATCGTTATTCAGGATGATGTGCCGACCCAGGATGTGGGGGTGGCCGAAGAGGCTAATTTGGGTGGATTGTCGGTCAGTCTGGACGAGACGGTTGGCAAAGAGGATACCTACAGCGAAAGTGATGTGAATGACGGCTATGTCAGTGATGACGTAGAGGGTGAACTGGCCCGAGCTACAACTACGATTGAAGGTGGTTTGCTG
>NZ_QAJD01000175.1:70590-72878 GCF_003061465.1 Aeromonas sp. HMWF017 | reverse complement strand
GGATCAAGGCGCCCGTCGCCATCTGATAGCAAGGCGCCTCAGGGCGCCTTTTTTATGCAGCTAAATAATTGAAAATTCATTTTATTGATTAATAAGACGGTAGCCAGAGGCGAGGTGAAAACCCGCTTATAGCAGGTATGTTTTGTTTTGCCTTCGGTTTTTTCGTTGTGTTGAGCAGCAAGAAACGATTTTCCATTGGTTGTTGCAGGATATAGACTCAAATCAAAGCAATACGGTGGAAAATTTAACCATGAGTGACGTAATCAAAAAGTTCCTGAAGCTGGAGGCCGCCTCCGGAATTATTCTGATCATGGCTGCCATGCTGGCAATGATTTTAGCCAATACCGCGCTGGCTGGCGGGTATCAGGCGTTTCTCGACACGCCGGTGCAGGTGCGCATCGCGGCCCTCGACATCAACAAGCCGCTGCTGCTCTGGATCAACGACGGCTTCATGGCGATCTTCTTCCTGCTGGTTGGTCTGGAAGTGAAGCGTGAAATGCTGGAAGGGGCGCTCTCGACCCGGGTTCAGGCGACCTTCCCGGCCATTGCAGCGGTGGGCGGCATGCTGGCGCCGGCCTTGATCTACGCCTTTTTCAACTATTCGGACGACGTGGCGCGCGCTGGCTGGGCGATCCCGGCTGCGACCGATATCGCCTTTGCCCTCGGGGTGATGGCGCTGCTCGGCAAGCGGGTGCCGGTGAGCCTCAAGGTATTCCTGTTGGCGCTGGCCATAATGGATGACTTGGGCGTCATCATCATCATCGCGCTTTTCTATACACAGCAGTTGTCGCTGGAGGCGCTGGCCATCGGTATTCTGGCAACCCTCACTCTGCTTTGGATGAATCGCCGTGGTGAGGATCGGATCAGCCTCTACATGCTGGTCGGTCTGGTGCTCTGGGTTGCGGTGCTCAAGTCGGGCGTTCACGCGACGTTGGCCGGTGTGGTGGTTGGCTTTATGGTTCCGCTTAACGGCAAGCGTTACGCCTCGCCGCTCAAGTATCTGGAGCATCAGCTGCACCCCTGGAGTGCCTATCTGATCCTGCCGCTGTTTGCCTTTGCCAACGCAGGGGTATCGCTGGAAGGGATTGGTCTCTCCTCCCTGCTGAGTCCGGTACCTATGGGGATCATGCTGGGGCTGTTTATCGGCAAGCCGCTCGGGGTGTTCACCATCAGCTGGCTGTCGGTCAAGCTGGGCATCGCCCAGTTGCCGCCCGGGGTCAACTTCAAGCAGATTTTTGCGGTCAGCATCCTCTGTGGCATCGGGTTCACCATGTCGATGTTTATCGCGTCTCTCGCCTTCGAGCACGGTGGGCTGGATTACGGCAGCTACTCTCGCCTCGGGATCCTGGTGGGCTCCACCATGGCGGCGGTAGTCGGCTATCTGGCCTTGCGCATGGCCCTTCCCAAGGGTGAAGGGGAACAGAGTACGGAGGGACTATGAAGCTGCATACAGGGTTGTTGATGCTGTTGTTGAGCCCCGCGGCATGGGCCGGCGGGCTGGAGGATTGCAAGCAGGACGCCACTTCGGCGAACTGCTCTGCCTATCTTAACGGGGTGGTAGACAGCGCCCTGCTGCTGGGGGACAAGCAGGCCAAGGCGCGCTTTGGCGAGACCTTCTCCGAGCGGGCGCTGAGCAGCCGGGCTGGCGAGATGGTCAAGCGCTCCAACAAGCGTTATTGCGCTGACCGGATGCCGGACAAGGCACGCCTCAAGGCCAGTCTGATGGAGCAGTTTGGCGCGAACAAGGTTGACTCGGTTAGCGACATGTATGACATTCTGGCGGTTGAACTCAGCTGCTACCGGAGTCCGCGTCAAGCGGGAACCCCATCGGATGTCACACCTTAACTACAACCATCTCTACTATTTCTGGATGACTCAGAAGAAGGGCTCCGTTACCCAGGCAGCGGAAGCCCTTTTTTTGACCCCGCAGACTGTAACCGGCCAGATCAAGCTGCTGGAGCAGCGCCTCGGTGGCAAGCTGCTCAAACGCAAGGGGCGCTCCCTAGAGGCGACCGAGCTGGGTCAGCTGGTGTTTCGTTATGCCGACAAGATGTTCAGCCTCTCCTACGAGATGCTCGATATCGTCAACTACCGCAAGGAGAGCCAGATCCTGTTCGACGTCGGCATCGCCGATGCCCTCTCCAAGCGCCTTGCCAGCCGTGTGCTGCTCTCTGTCATCCCCAATGATGGCTCCATCCATCTGCGCTGTTTCGAATCGACCCATGAACTGCTGCTGGAGCAGCTGAGCGAGCACAAGCTCGACATGATCCTCTCCGACTGTCCGGTGG
>NZ_QAJD01000175.1:27664-70507 GCF_003061465.1 Aeromonas sp. HMWF017 | reverse complement strand
TGAAGCGGGTCTGTGAGAGCGATTTTACCTTTCTCTTTTCCGGGCAGGAGAATTTTTCCGCCATCCAGCCGGCCACCCTGTCGTTTTAAAACGACCCGTCACCACGTATCATCGGCGATAAGTGGTAGAGGAGAGATGTGATGCAACTTGAAGAGATGGAAGCCAATGCGAGTAAAGCGGTGGCCTTGCTCAAGGCGCTGGCCAACGAACGGCGGCTGTTTATTCTGTGCCAGTTGCTGGAGCGCGAACTGTCAGTGGGGGAGCTCAACGAGCGATTGGGATTGAGTCAGTCGGCCTTGTCACAGCACCTGGCGCTGTTGCGGCGGGATGAGCTGGTGACGACGCGCAAAGAGGCTCAGACGGTCTACTATTCGCTGCGCAGCCATGAGGTGCGTGAAATGATCAGTTTGCTACATCGACTTTATTGCAGCGCAGATAAATAAAAAACCGGCACTAAGGCCGGTTTTTTCAGCTTTGATCAGCAGACGCTGATTAAGCCATAGCTTTGATCTGGGCAGACAGGCGGCTCTTGTGACGAGCTGCTTTGTTCTTGTGGATCAGGCCTTTGGTCGCCATACGATCCATGATCGGCTGAGCAACAGCGAAAGCGGCAGTCGCAGCAGCTTTGTCGCCAGAGGCGATAGCAGCAATGACTTTCTTCAGGTAGGTACGGGTCATGGAACGACGGCTGGCGTTGTGCTGACGGCGTTTTTCTGACTGAAGAGCGCGCTTCTTAGCAGATTTGATGTTAGCCAAGGTAAAACTCCTAAAACTGTCTTAGCGAGTGTATTGAAAAGGCCCGGAAATATGCCCTTCCAACCACATATTGTCAAATGATTTGTGCAAATAAACACCGCCTCCCGGTGGTGTGTCAGTAGGGAGACGGTTAAACTGTCGGCCGATTCTAGCAGCATTCTTTTCATTCTGACAGTTCCAGAGGCCTCGTCTTGAGTAAGAAATTGATCAAATCCGGCATGATAGTGTCCGGAATGACGCTGGCATCCCGCGTAATGGGCTTGGTTCGCGATGTGGTCATCGCAAATCTGCTCGGTGCCGGGGTGGCCGCCGACGTCTTCTTTTTTGCCAATCGCATTCCCAACTTTCTGCGTCGCCTGTTCGCCGAAGGTGCCTTCAACCAGGCCTTTGTTCCCGTGATGACGGAGTACAAGAAAAATGGCGACGAGGGGGAAGTGCGTGAATTGCTGGCGGCGGTTGCGGGCACGCTGGGGGGGATAGTGACGGTGGTCACCCTGCTCGGTGTGCTGGGGTCGGGTGTGCTGACCGCGCTGTTTGGCTGGGGCTGGTTCTGGGACTGGCTGCATGGCGGCCCTGCGGCCGAGAAGTTCGAGCTCGCCAGTCTGATGCTCAAAATCACATTCCCTTACCTCTGGTTCATCACCTTTACCGCCATGGCGGGGGCCATCCTCAACACCTTCGGCCGCTTTGCGGTCTCGTCGTTTACGCCGGTGTTTCTCAACATCACCATGATTGCGGCGGCCTGGTGGATTGCACCGCTGATGGACAAACCTGAGATCTCGCTGGCGATTGGTGTCTTTTTGGGCGGTTTGGTGCAGTTTTTGTTCCAGTACCCCTTTTTGCGCCAAATCAACATGCTGGTATGGCCCAAGTGGGGATGGAATCACCCTGGGGTGGTGAAGATCCGCACCCTGATGATCCCGGCCCTGTTCGGGGTCTCGGTCAGCCAGATCAACCTGCTGGTCAACACCATGCTGGCTTCTTTCCTGGCGACCGGTGCCATCAGCTATCTCTACTACTCGGATCGCCTGCTGGAGTTCCCCCTCGGGCTGTTTGCGGTGGCCATCAGTACCGTGATCCTGCCAGCGCTGGCGAAGAAGCATGTGGATGCCGATCCGGCGGACTTCTCCCGCACCATGGATTGGGGGGTGCGGATGGTGATGCTGCTCGGCCTGCCCGCCATGATAGGCATTGCGGTCATGCGCGAGCCCATTTTGCGAGTGCTATTCATGCGCGGCGAATTTGGCCTGCATGAAGTGAGCATGTCGAGCGCCAGCCTGCTAGCCTCCACTACCGGTCTGCTCTCCCTGATGCTGATCAAGGTACTGGCGCCCGGTTACTACGCCCGTCAGGACACCAAGACGCCGGTGCGGATCGGGGTGATGTCGATGATTGCCAACATGGTCTGCAACCTCATCTTCATCTACCCGCTCGGTTACGTGGGTCTGGCGCTCTCGACCGCCTGCTCGGGCACTCTGAATGCGGCCTTGCTGTTCAAGGGGTTGTACCAGCAGAGCGTCTATCGTCCCTCCCGCCATACTGGCGTGTTCTGCCTCAAGCTGCTGGTCGCCAGCGTGCTGATGGGGGGCGTGCTCGCCTATCTGTCGCCAGAATTGGCCCAGTGGGGGGCGTGGAGCATGGGTAAGGCCAGTTTGCAGCTGACCATGCTGCTGTCGCTGGGGGCTGCGGTCTATGCCGTGGTGTTGCTGCTGCTGGGTATTCGGCCGCGTCACCTTAAATCGGGGCAGCAGTAGTCGTGATCCTGCAGCGCCATGGGGATAGTGCCTCATGGCGCCGCAGATGGGCGGGATTGGGCCCGGATAGTTGAAATCAGGCTATGAGGGCTGACCCTGCCTGCTGCCTGATATATAATCCGCCGATTTCCATGGCAGCAACGCACAAGGCACTGATGGAGCTTATTCGCGGCATTCACAATCTCAAGCCCCGTCACCGGGGATGTGTATTAACCATTGGCAACTTTGATGGGGTTCATCAGGGTCACCATGCGGTATTGGCACGTCTCAAGGAGAAAGCGGCCCAGCTGGGATTGCCCGCCTGCGTCATGCTGTTTGAGCCGCAGCCGCTGGAGCTGTTTGCCGGCACCGCTGCGCCCGCCCGGCTGAGCCGGTTGCGGGAGAAGTATGAAGCGCTGCAGGGGCTGCATATCGACCGCATGCTCTGTGTGCGCTTCAGCCACCGCTTTGCCGAGCAGGCGGCCTCGACATTCATCGAGCAGTTGCTGGTGGAGAAGCTCGGAGTGCGCTATCTGGTGGTCGGCGATGATTTTCGCTTCGGCAAGGGGCGGGAAGGGGACTTCCACCTGCTGGAGGAGGCGGGTCATCGCTTCGGCTTCGAGGTGATCAGTACCCAGAGCTTCCAACTTGAACGGCAGCGGGTCAGCAGCACCCTGGTGCGTGAAGCCCTCAAGGCGGGCCGGATGGCGGAAGTGGAGCTGATGCTTGGCCGTCCCTATACCATCAGCGGCCGGGTGGCCCACGGCGACAAGTTGGGGCGCACCATAGGTTTTCCCACCGCCAATCTGGCCCTCAAGCGCCAGGTGACCCCGGTCGGTGGCGTGTTTGCGGTGGAAGTGATATGTTCCGGCAAGACCTTCCCCGGTGTAGCCAATGTGGGTGTACGGCCGACCTTGAGCGGTACACAAGCCAGATTGGAAGTACATCTATTTGATTTTTCTGGTGATCTATATGGTCAACAGGTCAAGGTGCTGCTTCGCCACAAGCTGCGCGAAGAGCAGAAGTTTGCCTCTTTCACTGCCTTGAAAGAGCAGATCGAACGAGATGCCCTGGTGGCCCGAGCCTGGTTCGGGCTGCCACAATTCAATTTACCCAGCACTCTTTTAGAAAAGAAGGGAACCCAGGACTGATGAGCGACTATAAACACACCCTGAATCTTCCGGAAACCGAGTTTCCGATGCGTGGCGATCTGGCCAAGCGCGAACCCAACATGCTGAAACGTTGGTACGATCAGGATCTCTACGGCGCTATTCGCCGCGCCAAAGCGGGCAAGCCTTCTTTCATTCTGCATGATGGCCCCCCCTATGCGAACGGCAACATTCACATCGGTCACTCGGTCAACAAGATCCTCAAAGACATCATCATCAAGTCCAAGGGCCTCTCCGGTTTCGATTCCCCCTATGTGCCGGGTTGGGATTGCCACGGTCTGCCTATCGAACTGAAAGTGGAAGGCATGGTTGGCAAGCCGGGTGAGAAGGTTTCCGCTGCCGAATTCCGCGCCGAGTGCCGCAAATACGCCAAGACCCAGATCGAAGCGCAGAAGACCGACTTCATCCGTCTGGGTGTGCTGGGTGACTGGGAACACCCCTACCTGACCATGGATTTTGGCACCGAAGCCAACATCATCCGCTCCATGGCCAAGATCGTTGAAAACGGCCACTTGCACAAAGGCTCCAAGCCGGTGCACTGGTGTACCGATTGTGGCTCCGCGCTGGCTGAAGCCGAAGTGGAGTACTACGACAAAAACTCCCCCTCCATCGATGTGCGCTTCAAGGCCGTTGATGAGGCGACCGTTGCCGCCAAGTTTGACTGCGCCGAAGGCCACACCGGCAAGGGCCCGATCTCTGCGGTGATCTGGACCACCACTCCGTGGACCCTGCCCGCCAACCGCGCCATCGCCATGCACGCCGATCTGGATTACGCACTGGTGCAGGTTGAAGGTGAGCATCCCGAGCGTCTGATCCTGGCCGCAGAGCTGGTCAAGGACGTCATGGATCGCGCCGGTATCGAGAAGTTCCACAATCTGGGCTATGCCAAGGGTGCCGCGCTCGAGCTGCTGCGCTTCAACCACCCCTTCTACAGCTTCGATGTACCTGTGGTACTGGGTGACCACGTCACCCTGGATGCCGGTACCGGTGCCGTTCACACCGCCCCTGGCCACGGTCAGGAAGACTTCGTGGTCGGTCAGAAGTACGGTTTGGAAGTGGCCAACCCGGTTGGCAGCAACGGTGTTTACCTGCCGGATACCGAACTGTTTGCCGGCCAGCATGTGTTCAAGGCCAATGCCTCCGTGATCGAAGTGCTGACCGAGCGCGGCGCCCTGCTGCATCACAAGGTGTTCAACCACTCCTATCCGCACTGCTGGCGTCACAAGACCCCGATCATCTTCCGTGCTACTCCACAGTGGTTCATCAGCATGGAGCAGAAGGGTCTGCGCAAGCGCGCACTGGAAGAGATCGAGCGCATCGAGAAGGACGGCATTGCCCAGCAAGGCCAGAGTGGCTGGGTACCGGCCTGGGGTAAAAACCGCATTCAGGCGATGGTCGAGAACCGTCCTGACTGGTGTATCTCCCGTCAGCGTACCTGGGGTGTGCCCATCTCCCTGTTCGTCCACAAAGAGACCCAGGAACTGCATCCGGAATCCGTGCGCCTGATGCACGAGGTCGCCAAGCGGGTCGAGCAGTCCGGCATTCAGGCATGGTGGGATCTCGACAAGACCGAGCTGCTGGGTGCCGATGCCGACATGTACGACAAGGTGCCTGACACTCTGGACGTCTGGTTCGACTCCGGTTCTACCCACGCTTCCGTGGTTGATGCCCGTCCCGAGTTCAACGGCAAGCCGGCCGACATGTATCTGGAAGGTTCTGACCAGCACCGTGGCTGGTTCATGTCCTCCCTGATGATCGGTGTGGCCATGAAAGACAAGGCTCCCTATAACCAGGTGCTGACTCACGGCTTCACTGTGGATGGTCAGGGTCGCAAGATGTCCAAGTCCATCGGCAACGTGGTGAGCCCGCAGGACGTGATGAACAAGCTGGGTGCCGACATCCTGCGTCTGTGGGTAGCGAGCACTGACTACACCGGCGAGATGACTGTCTCCGACGAGATCCTCAAGCGCTCTGCCGATGCTTATCGTCGTATTCGCAACACTGCCCGCTTCCTGCTGGCCAACCTGAACGGCTTCAATCCGGCGACCGACATGGTGGCACCTGCCGACATGGTGGTGGTGGATCGCTGGGCTGTGGGTCGTGCCAAAGCGGTACAGGCCGAGATCATGGCGGCATTCGATGAGTACAACTTCCACGGCGTAACTCAGAAGCTGATGCAGTTCTGCTCCATCGAGATGGGCTCCTTCTATCTGGATGTCATCAAGGATCGCCAGTACACCGCCAAGGCTGACAGCCTGGCCCGTCGCTCCTGCCAGACCGCCCTCTATCACATTGCCGAGGCCATGGTGCGCTGGATGGCGCCGATCATGAGCTTCACCGCCGATGAAATCTGGGCACTGCTGCCGGGTGAGCGCGGCGAGTTCGTCTTCACCGAAGAGTGGTACGACGGCCTGTTCGGGCTGGAAGCGGGTGAATCCCTCAACGACGAGTTCTGGGCCGAGATCCTCACCGTGCGTGGTGAAGTGAACAAAGCACTGGAACTGGCCCGTGGCGAGAAGCGTATCGGCGGTTCCCTGCAGGCCGAACTGACCCTGTTCGCCAAGCCGGAGCTGGCTGCACGCCTGAATGCCCTGGCTGATGAGCTGCGCTTCGTGCTGCTCACCTCCAAAGCCAAGGTGGTGGTGGCTGACACTGCGCCGGAAGGCTCTGTGGCGACCGAGCGTGATGACCTGTGGCTGAGCGTGGCCCAGTCTGCCGCCGCCAAGTGCGACCGCTGCTGGCACCATGTGGAAGATGTGGGCACCATCGCGGGTCACGAAGAGATCTGTGGTCGCTGTGTGACCAACGTTGAGGGTGACGGCGAAACTCGTCAATTTGCCTGATGAACATGACTCAACATAAAAGCGGCCTGCGTTGGCTGTGGCTGGCAGTGCTGGCCTTTGTACTGGACCAGGCGAGCAAGCTCGCCGTGGTCAAGTTGCTGCCATTTGGTTACCCGGGGGTGGAGATCACCCCCTTCTTCAATCTGGTTCACGTCTACAACAAGGGTGCCGCATTCAGCTTCCTGGCTGATCAGGGGGGCTGGCAGCGCTGGTTCTTCGCGGTGCTGGCTTTTGCCATTTGTGGATTGCTGATCCACTGGCTACGCAAGCAGTCGGTGGCCCAGCGTTGGAGCGGTATCGCCTATTCACTCATCATCGGCGGCGCCCTCGGCAACGTCTTTGATCGACTGGTGTTGGGCCATGTGGTCGATTTTCTCGACTTCTACTGGCAGCGTGCGCATTGGCCGGCATTCAATCTGGCCGACAGCTTTATCTTTATCGGGGCCGCCATGATTGTGCTGGACGGTTTCCGTGGTGAGAAAAAGGAGCAGGCATGAGCCAGCAGATCACCGCTAACAGCAGCGTGCTGTTCCACTTCTCCATCAAGCTGGAAGATGGCTCGGTTGCCGACAGCACGGCGCTGCACGGCAAACCGGCCCGCCTGCGGATGGGCGATGGCAGCCTGACCCCCACCTTCGAGCAATGCCTGTTGGGGCTGAGCGAAGGGGAGAGCAAGAGTTTTACTCTGGCGCCGGAAGAGGCCTTTGGCCTCTCCAACCCCGACAACATCTACCATCTCGACCGTGCCAAATTTGGCGCCGATGTGGAGCCAAAAGTCGGCACCATCATCCTGTTCGATCAGCCCAATGGCAGCGAGCTGCCGGGCATTATCCGGGCGGTAGCCGGGATGTCGGTCACGGTCGATTTCAACCACCCGCTGGCCGGTCATACCGTCACCTTCGAGGTGGAGATCCTGGGCGTTGATGATGAGGAGAAGGTGCATTAATGGATATTCTGCTCGCTAACCCTCGCGGTTTTTGCGCCGGTGTCGATCGCGCCATCAGTATTGTCGAGAGCGCGCTGGAGAAGTTCGGTGCCCCCATCTATGTCCGCCACGAAGTGGTGCATAACCGGTATGTGGTGAACAAGTTGAAAGATGCGGGCGCTGTCTTCGTCGAGGAGCTGGACGAGGTGCCGGATGACAGCATCGTCATCTTCTCTGCTCACGGCGTGGCCAAAACAGTGCGTGAGATGGCCAAGTCCCGCGCCCTCAAGGTATTTGATGCCACCTGTCCGCTGGTGACCAAGGTTCACATGGAAGTCCATCGCGCCAGTCGCAAGGGCTCCGAAGCTGTGCTTATCGGTCATGCTGGCCACCCCGAGGTGATCGGGACCATGGGGCAATACGAGAATCGCGAAGGCGGCATGTATCTGGTGGAGACACCGGAAGATGTGGCCAAGCTCCAGGTGAAGAATCCGGATGATCTCTGCTTCGTTACCCAGACCACCCTGAGCGTGGATGAGACCTCTGACGTGATCGATGCGCTGCGCAAGCACTTTCCCAAGATCCAGGGGCCGCGCAAGGACGATATCTGCTACGCCACCCAGAACCGTCAGGATGCGGTGCGGGAAATGGCTGGGCTGGTGGACGCTATGCTGGTGGTGGGGTCTCGCAACTCCTCCAACTCCAACCGTCTGCGCGAGCTGGCCGAGAAGGTGGGCGCCAGAGCCTATCTTATCGACGATGCGTCGATGATTGAGGCGAGCTGGCTGGAAGGCGTGAAGGCGATCGGCGTCACCGCTGGTGCTTCTGCACCCGAGGTGCTGGTGCAAAACGTGATTGCCCGCCTGCGGGAGCTGGGTGGCAAGGTGGTCGCCGAGCATCCTGGCCGTGAAGAGAACGTAGTCTTTGAGGTTCCTCCCGAACTTAGAATAATTTGAGTGCAGCCAGGAAGGCTTAAGAATAAAGTGTGTTGATAATGACGCCGGGTTTGTTCATGGGACAGGCTCGGCGTTAAACTTATGAAGCAGTCTGTCACCAAGGATGGGATATGATTGGATACTTTCGTGGCTTTTCTCTTATTGAGTTGATGATTGTCATCGCCATCGTGGCGATTCTTGGCACCATCGCTTATCCCGCCTATCAGCAATATGTGCTGACCAGTCATCGTGTCGAAGCCAAGGCCATGCTGCTCAATGCAGCCAATCGGCAAGAAACCTATTTTATGGATTTCAATCAGTATGCATCCTCTGCTGCTGCTCTTGGTATCAGTAGTGCATCTGAGAATGGTCTGTATCAATTATCCATTGCCGTATCAGGCAACACCTACACCTTGTCAGCCAGTGCTGGCGCGACGACAGCCCAAGCCAAAGATACCGATTGCACGGTGTTTTCCATTAATCAGTTGGGCGTCAAAAGTGCTTCTGGTGCAGCTAGCAATAGTTGTTGGGAATAGCCATGGCCATTCATGTCTCATCACATGAGAAGGGATTTAGCCTGTTGGAG
Source organism: Aeromonas sp. HMWF017 (assembly GCF_003061465.1). Lineage (NCBI taxonomy): Bacteria > Pseudomonadati > Pseudomonadota > Gammaproteobacteria > Aeromonadales > Aeromonadaceae > Aeromonas > Aeromonas sp. HMWF017. The sequence continues at coordinate 61,560 of NZ_QAJD01000175.1, read as the reverse complement.
GTGATGATCACCGCAGTCATCCTGTCGCTGGGGCTGCTTGGTCTGGTTGCTTTGCAAACCCATTCAAAATTTGCCAGTTATGAAGCTCGCCAGCGCACTATTGCCAGCTGGCTGGCTAACGATATGGTCGAACGAGTACGGATAAATCGCGATAGCTGGACCGCATCCGGTGCAGTGACCGTTAATCTTGCTGCTAACTTGCCACGCCCGACATGCGCAGCAGCAGATGGCACAATTAGCGCGTGCAGTGCTGCAGATTTACGTAACGCCGACCTTCACTACTGGCAACAAGCCTTGCTTGGGGCCAGTGTGTCGGGGGCTGCATCTTCCTTGAATTCACCGATAGGTTGCGTGGTGCGGCGGGCCAATAATGTATTGGCTGTCGGGATATTCTGGGCTGGCAAGCAAGAGATATCTGATGGGGGGGCTGCTGCCGCCGCAGCAACGCTGATCAATGAGTGTCAACTCTCGACAGCAAATAATCTTTCGAGGCGCCAGTTTATTCTGACGACGACTTTATGAATTCTCGCGGTTTCACGCTGGTAGAGTGGCTGGTCGCTATGCTGCTCGGTCTATTTTTGTTGGCAGGGGTATTCACTGTTTTTGTGATGTCTCGCTCCAGCTCTCAAGATGCCTTTGATCAAAGTGAATTACAGGAAAATGGTCGATTGGCCATTCGGTTGGTTAGCCAGGATATCAAATGGGCTGGCTTTTTTGGAGCTTATACTGGTCAGTCAACACAAGTTGGTTCTTCTCTGAGCCTCAGTGCTGACAGCATTGTTCCTGCCAGTAGCGATTGTCTGGATGAGCGCACTGTCGGTAGTTTGCCATCACCTCTTGGGCCAATTCGCGGACTGTGGGTTTCACGGGTCTCCGCAAGCAAAGGATTGAGTGGTTTTACTTGTATTGATGCCAACGATCGAGTGGCAAACTCCGATGTAATCAGTATCAAGCGACTGGTAGGGCGTCCTATACCAGCATCAGAGGGATTGGATACAAACCGCTTTTATATGGCAACCAATAGTCAGGAGGCGAGAGTCATCAAGGGAAGCGAAACCAGACCACTCTTTGGTGCCAATAATGAGAGCCAGATCTGGGAATACCAGCACTACATTTATTACCTATCACAAGAAGATGGTATTCCTGTTTTACGCAAGCGCTATTTGACCGTCAATGGTGGCTCTGCTCTGATTGGTGGCGCTATGGCTGAGGGCGTTGAACATATGGTGCTGATGTATGGTGTTGACGATTCCTTGATCCCTGATGGACGCATAGACAGATATATGTCAACGGACCAAATGACAACACAGCGCTGGAATGAGGGGCGAGTATTGGGGGCTCGGCTTTTCTTACTGATTAGAGCCGCTCGGGAATCAAGTCGCTATAAGAATAACAATAGCTATCAACTCGGTAATATTACGGTTAATGGTGGTGGTGATGGTTATCGCCGTCTGCTCTTGGAAAGCAGTATTGCATTACGCAATCAACAAATAACCACCCGAGGTGGAACATGAGATTGGTTAAAAAAAACCAGGGTATAGCATTGATTGTTGCACTGGTTATTCTGGTTCCCTTGACTCTGATTGCGGTAGTCGTCATGCAATCCAGTGGTATGAGTCTGAAGATGGCGGGTTCTAGTGCCAGTTTGCAACGAGCGGAGCACGAAGTTGAAGGTACTCTGGAGTCTGCATTGAGCGATACTTCTCTTTCAACACAAATTGCTACACAGGCTATTGGGGTTTCAGCTGCAATAGGTACTACTACTCCAGCTACAACCCTGACAGTCAATACAGAAAGTGTATGCAAACGTAAATTTGAAGCCAGTAGCCAGAATGTAACACCAGCTTGTCGTTATGCTGAAGCCACCACATCCAGTGCTTATGGCAAGGTGAATAGCCAAATGACCTTTACCGCCGGGGTAGAACAGCCCCTGCTCAGTGCCAATTAGGGAGCCCGTAATGAACATAAGGAACTGTTTGTTTACAAGCTTGCTGGTATTGTGTTACGGAGTATCAGGGGCATCTTTGGCGGTAGGTACTGGTTATTCCGATGATACCGAGTTGTTTATTTATGACTTTGCCAAAGCCGGGGATTTTCGGCCAAAGGTTCTATTTATATTCGATAACTCAGGCAGTATGGGCGAAACAACTTTGCTAGGAAAGGAAGAGTATGACCCTGAATTTCCTTATCCAAGATTGACATATGATGATGGGAGTAACAGTTTTCTCTATTACTCAACAAATGGAACTCCCCCTCAAACGTTAGATAGTAACAATACCAGACGGTTCTCAACGAGTAAAAATGCTTGTGCCACATCTCGGGAGCCTCTTAACCAAATTGGACTATTCTCATCTGTCTATTGGAATTATGAGGTGTCTGGCACTGGAGCTAAAAAGAAAGGGGAGTGGAAGCCATTGAAGAACTATGCGTCCAACACAACCAATATAGTGGATTGTCAACAGGACATTTCAGCAAAAAACAATGATAATAGCGGCTTTACCGGCTCATATCAGTCTGTCTCAGGAACTACTAAAGGTTACCCTGTAAATAGATCAAACAACACTAATATTAATATGCCATGGGTTGATAGTGCTACTCCTGTCGCCCCGAATACGGGTGGGACAGAAGTGCTGACCATATATACCGCAAACTATTTACGTTGGTATTATGCACCTTCCACCATTACCACATCGAGACTAAATGTAGCCAAACAGGCGCTGAGGGAGTTGGTTCGATCTACGCCAGCGGTAGATTTTGGCCTTGCGGTGTTTAACCAAAATGATGGCAACAGCAGTACCAATAAAAATGGTGGTCGTATCATTAGGCACATTATGGGTAATGACGCTATCTTGGCTGGCGGCAAAACAGGCGCACAGGATCTCATTGACAAGTCAAATAGCCTTTCGGCGGAGACATGGACGCCCTTGTGCGAAACCTTGTATGAGGCCTACCGTTATTTTGGTGGCGCGGGTGTTTATTTTGGGGATGATGATTCTGATCGAAATCCAAAACGTGATCCAAATTCAGAGTCGTCTGCAGGTATTTACAAATCTCCATATGATAAGTGTTCCAGTAACGGTTATATTATATATATGACTGATGGTGCTCCAACAAATGATAAAGCTGCTGATGAGTTGGTGAAAGGGTTGCTTAAAGATTATGAGCCAGCAATTAGCACAGATAAAGATCCAGTTCCTTATGGCACAGGAAAAGAAACAAGCTACCTTGCTGCACTTGCGGGTTATATGAGTCATAAAGATGTCAATACATCAGCTGCAGGTACACAAACTGTCACAACCTTTACCGTTGGGTTTGGGGATGATGCAATTAAGGGGGCTGGCGTTCTATTGGCTGAAACCGCCCGTCGTGGTAAAGGAAAATATTATCCCGCCACCGATGCAACCCAACTTAACGAAGCGTTAAAGTCATCATTGCTGGCTATCTTGAAGATGAATACCTCGCTGGTCTCTCCTGCCATAGCCACTAATAACTTTGACCGAACTCGCAGCCTTAATAATATCTACTACGCCATGTTTGAACCCGGAGCAGGACCGAGATGGAAGGGTAACCTGAAGAAACTGGTTCTTGCGCCGGAGAAAGGTTACGTGGTTGATCAAACAGGCTTGCCTGCTATCGCTGGTGATGGAACCATCCTCAAGTCAGCTAAAACCTATTGGTCATCCACTAGTGATGGTAATAACGTTGCCGAGGGTGGGGTACAGGAGATGCTGGCAGCTAAGACCAATCGCAATCTTTATGTTATTCCCCCCTCCACTAATGCATTAGCTCCCTTTAGCAAGTCTGCTCTTGAGGGCATGGCAGGCGGGGCGACGCAGCTACGCACTGTCATGAAGCTTGATAGTGCTGATAGCATGGATGACCTGCTTAATTGGACCAAGGGGATTGATGCGTTTGATGAGAATCAGGATGGTGATAGAACAGATAATCGGGAGCATATTCTTGGTGACCCGTTGCATTCACGGCCATTAGTGATCAACTACGGTTGTACAACGTCGACAGGACAGACTACATGTACACCTGACTTGCGCATTGTGATGGGAAGTAATGCCGGCTTCTTGCATATGTTTAAAGACAGCGTCACCACGGTTGATGAAAGCTGGGCCGTTATGCCCTATCAATTTATTGCCAATCAGAAAGCGCTGCGAGAAAACCTGGATTCATCGGCTCATCTATATGGTGTAGATTCATCGCCCACTGTGCTGGTCAATGAGCAAGTCAAAGATGGTCATATCAAGTCGTCACAAGGTGACAAGGTGTGGTTATTTACCGGGCTGCGGGGTGGTGGCAAGGCCTATTATGCGTTGAATATATCCAATCCGGACTCCCCTTCGCTGATGTGGCGGTTGGATAAAAACAGCGCCGGTTTCAGCAAACTAGGCGAGACCTGGTCGATCCCCGAGGTTGCGTTTATTCCCGGTCATTACACAGAAACCAATGGTAAAAAAACCTATAAGCCAGTCCTGATATTCTCTGGAGGTTATGATCAGGCCAAGAGCTATTTGGGCCAGGGGGCTGAAGACAGTGAAGGGTTGGGTATTTATATCGTGGATGCTGAGGCCGGCACGCTGTTGTTCAGCTTTACCCCGGATGCGGCCAGTGCAACCAACAAACAGGTTGCAGGCATGGTTTATAGCATGCCAGGCGCTGTTTCTGTGCTGGACAGCGATGGAGATGGTGTATCTGACCGAGTTTATGCGGGTGATACCGGCGGTCAGATCTGGCGCATCGACATGAAGGGGACAGAAAAATCCAAATGGACGGCCATCAAGTTTGCCAGTTTGGGAAATGCACATTTAAGTGGAACTGCCAAGAAGCTGGAAGATGATCGCCGTTTCTTTACCCAGCCCGTATTGGTGCGCACCATCAATAAAGGTTGGAAGTATGATGGGACAAATTATCTTTACAGCGAGCGTCCGTTTGATGCCGTATTGATAGGCAGTGGTGATAGAAACCGCCCCTCCTCGGAGGCGACAACCCAAAATGTGTATGTGATGCTACGTGACTACAATGTTAATCCAACCTTGTTTGGGGCAACGTCTGAACCAGCGGTGCCATCAAGTATCACACTGAACGATCTCTACGATGTGACCAGCGATCCCTTTACGGGTTTGAATGAAGAGCAGATCGTAAACACCACCAAGGCGTTGACCAGCAAGTTGGGATGGAAATTCTGGCTCAATGAAAGCGGTGAAAAATCAATGGGGGCTGGTTTGGTGTTGCAAGGCAAGCTTTATTTCACCTCCTTCCTGCCTCAGGTACAGGACTTCCAACAATGTACGATTCAATCGATCGGTGCCATGCGCCAATATATGATTGATATGCACTATGGCACTTCTTTCAAATATGTACTGGATAGCAACAATCAGGAAGTTATTCAGCGTTACGTAGAGGTGCAAAATAAGGTTGCTGATGATCTGGTTATTCATGGTGGGGATGATGGCCGGATCAGGATTATAGGTGGTGCTCCGGGTAAGGAGGTCATCCTCAAAGATGATGGGAAGGGAGAGCCTGAGCGCTGTACCGGTGAAGGAGAATGCTCACAAGGTGCGGAAGAGGCAAAAATGGATATGTCTCCCAAGAAAATCTATCTCTATGAAGGAGAACAGGGATGAAACGCATGCTGCTCTGGTGTGTGGGCTTGCCCTTGTTGGTTCATGCCCAAACGGAAGACATAAAATGTTATGTCACTCTGGAAGGTGGCATACAGATGGTGTTGCAGCAACCGGTTGTTGATACGAGCAAGGCAAATCTTGTCAGGGTGTTTAAACAGAAAGGTTATGAGATTGATGGGGTGGTGCATCTTGTGACAGAGGTAATCGAGTGCGTTCCTTTGGCGGCCACCTTTTCGCTGGCTAATGCAAAAAAACAAGATGAAATCCAACCCAGATAACGTTGGTTATTGAGTAGGGTAAAGGGGCTAAGAACAACTCAGCCCCTTTTTTTCGCTTCTGCTTCTGCCGGATGGGGAAACGATGATATCGACTCGGGGCACCTGGTCGATACAGAACCTGAGTGTCATGTTGGTGCCAATCGCAGTGCCATCTGGACTAAAGCGCACAAATTGTCGATTGGCCGTCACGGTATGTTTTTCAAGAAAGGGTTCTGTTGCTGATAACAAGATATCGCCATTTGTAATATCGAATTGGCGATCCTGATTGATGTCGATAAAGACAAGCATGCGCTGGGCGCCGGTTTGATTTGCGAGTACACAGCCTTCTTTTGTGGAGTTTCTGACCGGCATGGCAAGACATGCTGTGACGGGTTGCTGCTGTGTGATGGCTTGCCGTTGACCGAAGATCAGGTGGTCCTGCAGGTTTCTGGTGTAGATGTCGCTGTCAGTGGATGTTAGCAAATTTGCCAATGACGGTAGTCCCACAGTCAGCAGGATGGTTGTCAGGCTTGCCGATATCAAAAACTCAAGCAGGGTAAATCCATTTCGTGCCATAGCGTATGAGTCCTTGCTCAAAGGAGACTCTAAGCATAGCTACTGGATTGAAATGGATCCTTTTGTGCTCATGTGTGTTTCGCTGTAGTTAACGCTGGTCATGGACATACAGCACCACTTGCTTGGCTATGGGCACGTCCGGCAGGCATAACTTCAATCTGAACGCCCTTTTCGCCGCTTACACAGAGTGAAAAGATGACCTCGCTGTCAGACGTAATGGTGCCATCTGGGGTGAAGCGCAGCGCCTGTGCATCTGCAGAAATGGCCAGTTCTGCAGGAAACTCGGGACTTGCCGTCAGAGTTGTTTCGCTGCCATTGAGCTTCTGATCGCTATTAGTATCGATAAAAGCGATCTGCCGGGTCGCTCCACTTTGATTGGCAGTAACACACTCCTCTACAGAATTATTGATAGTGGTCAGGCAGAGAGTAACCGTTTGTTGGTTAGATATTGCCTGTTGTCTCGCATAGTTTAAGTGGTTTAGCAGGCTCTTTTCCTGGGTCGCCAAATTATTGCTGCCAAGCAGGTTAGAGAGGGAAGGAATACCAATCCCCAACAGAATGACACCCAGCGCAATGGCTATCATCAACTCCATCAGGGTAAATCCGGCGTTTTTCATATCTGCGAAGGCCTGTCGTTCCGTGACTATGTACAGCTTATCCTTCCCGTTGGTTGCTGTCACACGGTTACGCCTGTCTTGAACTGGCAGATTGCCCCCCTTTTCTTTATCATTCCCCATCATTTTCGAATTCAAGATGCATCGCCATGGCAAAAGCCCTCTCTCTGATGCTTGCCCAGTTGAATCTGACGGTAGGCGCCATCGAAGATAACACTGACAAAGTGCTCGCTGCGGCGGCTCAGGCCGAGCAGCAAGGTGCCGATCTGCTGGTCTGCTCCGAGCTGGCCCTGACCGGCTATCCACCGGAAGATCTGCTGCTGCGCGCCGATCTGATGATGCGGGTCGAAGCCGCGTTGGCTCGTGTTGCCGAATGGCAGGGCAACTGTGCCATTTTGGTGGGGCATCCCTGGCGTGAAGGGGAGGCGCTCTACAACGCGGCTTCACTGTATGAGCAGGGCAAGCTGATTGCCCGTTACTTCAAGCAGGACTTGCCCAACTACGGGGTATTTGACGAGAAGCGCTACTTCACCGCGGCGACCGAGACCTGCGTGGTGCCGTTCCGTGGTCACCAGCTGGGGCTGCTCATCTGCGAAGATTTGTGGCAGCCGGGCCCGGCGCTGGCCGCCAAGGCGGCGGGGGCCGAGCTGCTGCTCACCATCAATGCGTCGCCCTACGATCAAGAGAAACCCTGGATCCGCCGCGAACTGATGACTGAGCGCTGCGATCAGACCGATCTGCCGTTGGTCTACCTCAATCAGGTATGTGGTCAGGATGAGCTGATTTTCGACGGCTGCTCCAAGGTGTTCAACAGCCAGGGCGAGCTGACCCACAAGCTGGCCCCGTTTGCCGAAGAGCTGGCGCTGGTACGTTTTGCCGATGGCCAGCCGGTGAAGGAGCGGGAACCCGCTGCGCCGCTGGAGCCGCTGGTCGAGACCTATCAGGCGCTGGTGCTGGCTGTGCGCGACTATGTCACCAAGAACGGCTTCCACGGCGCCGTGCTGGGCCTATCCGGCGGCATTGACTCGGCACTGACCCTGGCCATCGCTGCCGATGCCATCGGCGCCGACAAAGTGCAGGCGGTGATGATGCCGTTCCGCTACACAGCCCAGATGAGTGTGGAAGATGCCAAGGAGCAGGCCGAGCGGATGGGGGTGGAGTTCAACATCATCTCCATCGAGCCGATGTTCGAAGGGTTTATGACCCAGCTGGCGCCGTTGTTTGAAGGTACCGCTCGCGATACGACCGAAGAGAACCTGCAGGCCCGCTGCCGCGGCGTGCTGCTGATGGCGCTCTCCAACAAGCGTCGTCGTATCGTGCTGACCACTGGCAACAAGAGTGAAATGGCTGTTGGCTATGCCACGCTGTACGGTGACATGGCTGGTGGCTTCGACGTGCTGAAAGATGTGCCCAAGACGCTGGTCTTCAAGTTGTGCGAATATCGCAACTCGGTCGACTATGTGATCCCGCAGCGGGTTATCGACCGCCCCCCTTCAGCGGAACTGGCGCCGGATCAGGTGGATCAGGACAGTCTGCCCCCCTACGATATCCTCGATGCGATCCTCAAGCGTTATGTGGAAGAGGATGCTTCGGTCGCCGATATGGTGGCAGAAGGCTTCGAGGAAGCGGTGGTGCGCAAGGTGATCCGGCTGGTGGATCTCAACGAATACAAGCGCCGTCAGGCGGCGGTCGGGCCCCGCATCACGGCTCGCAACTTTGGTAAGGATCGCCGTTACCCCATTACATCCGGGTTCGGTAAACAGAACTGGTAAGGAGTCACCATGAAGAAGATTGAAGCCATCATCAAACCGTTCAAGCTGGACGATGTGCGCGAGGCCCTGGCCGAGATCGGCATCAACGGCATGACCGTATCCGAAGTCAAAGGCTTCGGCCGCCAGAAGGGCCATACCGAGCTCTATCGCGGCGCCGAATATATGGTCGATTTCCTGCCGAAAGTGAAGGTGGAGCTGGTGGTGCAGGACGAGGATCTCGATGCCTGTCTGGAAGCGATCCAGAACACCGCCCGCACCGGCAAGATTGGTGATGGCAAGATCTTCGTCTGCGAGGTGGAGCGTGTCATTCGTATCCGTACCGGCGAAGAGAATGAAGACGCGATCTGACCTTGGCTATCTCTTTACCTGACCAGAGGCGTGAAGCGCGACCTCATTTGATGGGGTGGATGCGCTTCGTGGTAGTCGCCAGCCTGTTGGCGGGCCTGACTGCTTGCAGTACCCGTCCACCGGCTCAGCCGGAGAATCTGTGCCAGATTTTTCGGGAGAAACCCGAGTGGCACAAGGCCGCGCTCAAGATGAATGAGAAGTGGGGGACGCCGATCCATGTGGTGATGGCCATGATGTATCAGGAGTCCTCTTACGTACATGATGCCCAGCCGCCGATGCAGTATTTCCTCTTCATCCCGACCGGGCGGGCCAGTTCGGCTTATGGTTATGCTCAGGTCAAAGATGAAACTTGGGCGGATTACCAGCGGGAAACCGGCAACAGCTGGAGCGATCGCGATGACTTTGCCGACGCCATCGATTTCATGGGTTGGTACACTAACAAAGCCCAGCGGCTAAATGGCACCTCCAAGTGGGATGCCTATGGCCAGTACCTCAACTATCACGAAGGGTGGGGTGGCTACCGGCGTGGCAGCTATCGCAGCAAGGGGTGGTTGATGAAGACCTCTCGCAAGGTGGAAGCTCGCGCCCAGCGCTACGGCGCCCAGTACCGTCAATGCAAGGATCAGCTCTCCCGCGGGGGCTGGTTCTGGTAACCAAATCAGGAGTCAGAAATGCCGTTATTGGACAGTTTTACCGTTGACCACACCCGTATGGAAGCGCCAGCGGTGCGTGTGGCCAAGACCATGCAGACCCCGAACAAGGACACCATTACCGTGTTCGATCTGCGTTTCTGTGTGCCGAATCAGGAGATCCTCTCCGAGCGCGGTATCCATACGCTGGAGCACCTGTTCGCCGGATTTATGCGTGATCACCTGAACGGCAACGGCGTGGAGATCATCGACATCTCCCCCATGGGTTGCCGTACTGGTTTCTACATGAGCCTGATCGGCGCGCCGGACGAAGCCCGTGTTGGCGCAGCCTGGCAGGCGGCCATGAGCGACGTGCTGACCGTGCAGGATCAGGCCAAGATCCCCGAGCTGAACGAGTATCAGTGCGGCACCTACAGCATGCACTCGCTGGAAGAGGCGCACGCCATCGCCCGTCATGTGCTGGAGCGCGGTATCGGCGTCAACCACAACGACGAGCTGGCCCTGCCGGAAGAGAAGCTGAAGAGTCTGTGAGGCTGATGAGCTGTCGCTCATCGGATAACCTCTTCAGGGAATGTTAAAAGAGCCGGTCAGCCATGCTGACCGGCTCTTTTTTATTCCGCCCGATCGCGGTCATGGGGATGACTTGCTCCCCTTGCTGACTCTGATTAGGATGGTTTTTGACCTGAACCTGTTGGCGGAGGTGTGACGATGAAAGGGGTATTGCTGCGTTGGCTGGCCCGTTACGACGCGTGGTGCGAGGAGTGGGGGCTCACCCAGGAAAACCGGCGCTGCTGCACGCCGGTTCGTTATGATGATGATTCAAGCAAAGAGCGAGCTTGCACAGAAGAGGCTGAGCTCAATCAAAATTGCGGGTCACGGCACCGGTAACACTGTTGTACTCGAAGCCGAGGCCGTTGGGGTGATCCGGGAAGCGGCCGATAGAATCGCGAAGAATATAGGTGCAATTCCTATGGGTTTGACCATGCTCGTCGGTTTTGTAATTGCTGCTGACTGTAGATATGTAGTCTGCTTTGTCGCGCAGAGCTTGGTTTTCATTGCTGGCTGCAACCGTGTATTCAGTTTCGAGTAACTCCTTGAAGACAAGCTTGCAGTCATCATTTCCAGAAATAGAAATATAGTCTGATGGCAGTTTGCTCAGGTCATACGTCTCGTTTATGCCTTTTCCGCTGCCCTCTTCAGAGCCCACCGGCCAGCCATAGAGATTGATGTCCATATTCTTGGCGCCAAAGCTTCCCAGATTATATAGAGCGAGTGCTTGTCCTTGTGTGGCTACCGCCCATCCTGCATTAGCCAGCTGTACCGCGCTGGCAAAGCTGCCTGCGGTCGCCGAGACCGTGCTTTTCAGGGCATCATCCTTGATATTGATAAAGCGGGGCAGGGCGGTGACGGCCAGGATCCCCAGCACTATGATCACCAGCACCAGTTCAATCAGGGTAAAGCCGTTGTTTCTGTTGTTCATCATGTTCAATGACCCATTTAAATACCGCAAACAGGTGTGAGTGATATGCAGCTGATAGATACCCATTGCCATCTCGACTTTCCGGTGTTTGATCAGGACAGGGAGGCACTGCTGGCCCGTTGCCGGGCATTGGGGGTGACGGAGTATATCATTCCTGCCATCGCAGAAGATAACTGGACTCGTGTGATGGCACTGGCAGAGCAACATGACGGCCTCTTTTATGGTCTGGGCGTTCATCCCTGGTATGCCGGTGAACAGCGTGAGGGGGTGATGGAACGGTTGCGAGCGTTGGTGATGAGCCAGCCTGCAGGGCTGGTGGCCATTGGCGAGTGCGGGCTTGACCTCCGTTCTCACGTGCCGCAGGAGGGGCAGCTTGCGCTGTTTGAGGCTCAGGTCCGGCTGGCTGTTGATGCCGGGCTTCCCCTTATGATCCACTCGGTGCGTGCCAATGACACTGTGGCCAAGCTGTTGCGCCGCTTCAAGCCGCCTCGTGGTGGGGTGATCCATGCTTTCAGCGGTTCGTTGCAGCAGGCGGAGGCTTTCTGGCAACTGGGCTTTCGACTCGGGGTGGGCGGGGTAATCAGTTTTGAGCGGGCGAACAAGACGCGAGAGGTATTTCGGGCTATGCCGCTCGAGGCTCTGGTGCTGGAAACCGATTCGCCAGATATGCCGTTGCAAGGCGCACAAGGCTCCCGAAATACACCGGAAGCGCTGCCGAAAATAGCGGAAATAATGATGACATTGCGGGATGAACCATCGGCAGATGTTGCCAAGGTGTTATTTGAAACTGCCCGGCATATTTTCCATCACGACCAATAGCCATGAAACAAATTCGCAACACCTGATTTAGTTGTCAGGAAAAAAAATGAGCGTAAAAATCGTTTGCTGTCTAATTTTGTGACACTTGGACATTTTGATAACGATAAAATGTGACCAGCATTCTATTTTATCGGACTTTAATTAGTATAATGCGCTCCCCTTGATTAGTTGGGTTTAATAACAACTCGCTAACAAGCCAGGTGCTACTAGAGGAAGATAATAATGAATTTGTTCATGGGTCTGGTAGGGATGGCGACGCTCGTCCTTATCGCGGTGCTGTTCTCCAGCAATCGCAAGGCAATCAACGTTCGTACCGTTGTCGGTGCGTTCGCAATTCAAGCCGGTCTGGGGGCGTTTGTACTCTATGTTCCGGTTGGTCGCGATATCCTGGTCGGCGTATCCGACGCGGTATCCAGCGTGATCAGCTACGGCCAGAACGGGATCGACTTCCTGTTTGGCGGTCTGGTCAGCAACAAGATGTTTGAAGTGTTTGGTGGCGGCGGCTTTGTCTTTGCCTTCCGTGTTCTGCCGGTCATCATCTTCTTCTCTTCCCTGATTGCAGTGCTCTACTACCTGGGCATCATGCAGATGGTCATCAAGTTGCTGGGCGGCGGTCTGCAGAAAGTACTGGGTACTTCCCGCACCGAATCCCTGTCTGCAACTGCCAACATCTTCGTCGGTCAGACCGAAGCGCCGCTGGTGGTTCGTCCTTACATCGCCAAGATGACTGACTCCGAGCTGTTCGCCGTCATGTGTGGTGGTCTGGCTTCCGTTGCCGGTTCCGTACTGGCCGGTTACGCCTCCATGGGCGTGAAGATGGAGTACCTGATTGCTGCCTCCTTCATGGCTGCACCGGGTGGTCTGCTGTTCGCCAAGCTGCTGGTTCCCGAAACCGAGACCCCGAACTACGACGAAAGCTCTGCCGATGCCGAGCTGGATGACAAGCCTGCCAACGTCATTGACGCTGCTGCTGCTGGTGCCTCTGCCGGTATGCAACTGGCCCTGAACGTCGGCGCCATGCTGCTGGCCTTCATCGGTCTGATTGCCATGATCAACGGCATCTTCTCCGGTGTGGGTGGCTGGTTCGGTTATCCGCAACTCTCTCTGGAACTGCTGCTGGGCTGGATCTTCTCCCCGCTGGCCTTCCTGATCGGTGTGCCCTGGAATGAAGCAGTGGTTGCCGGTTCCTTCATCGGTCAGAAGCTGGTAGTGAACGAATTCGTGGCTTACCTGAACTTCGCTCCGTACCTGAAAGACGAAGTGCTGATCAACGGTGTGGCCATGTCCGATCACACCAAGGCGATCATCTCCTTCGCGCTGTGTGGTTTTGCCAACCTCTCCTCTGTTGCCATCCTGCTGGGTGGTCTGGGGTCCATGGCGCCGAACCGCCGCGGTACCATTGCACGCTTTGGTCTGAAAGCCGTACTGGCTGGCTCTCTGTCCAACCTGATGTCTGCCACTATCGCAGGCTTCTTCCTGGCACTGTCCGGCATGTAATCGCCGCCTGACTGACAGGGTATAAACACGAACGCCACGGCATCTGCCGTGGCGTTCGCGTATGGAGCGGTGACAACCGTTTTCCTATCTAAACTAATAATAAAATGAGTCAAATCGGAGGTTATATGAATGAAGTGCTACTGGCGATGGTGGCCGGCTTTATAGTTGGTTTGTTGTTTTCTTTCCTCAAATTGCCGATCCCTGCGCCTCCCGTTTTGTCCGGGGTAATGGGGATCGTCGGGGTCTATCTGGGGGGATTGGCCTACTCCTGGATCCTGACTCGTTTCTTTTCGTAAGGCTTTTTTAGACCTGGATTTGCCAGATGTGAGGTACCTCTGAAATTGGCAAATCCGGCTTGCAAACAGGGGGTATCTCGGCTGAAATAGGCGTTGCCAGCAGGGTGCTGGCAATGACTAATACTCGATGAAATCGGGTGTTGGCGGTCAAATGGAATTGATTGGGAAGTTGGGTCAGATGCTGTCGGCCTTTCTCAAGTCTTCATGGAACCAAGTCCGCACTTTTGTAAGAAAGTGACAGGGCTCTTGCCTTATTTACAGTCGCAGTGCCTGCAGGGTGTTTTGAATAGCATCCCGATAGTGCCGGTGCATTCGCACTGTAATTCCATTCCCGTATAGCTGGGGATTACTGCCTGTGCATCCATCGCTGGATGGTATGGTGGTGCCCGGTTATCTGGATTAAATCGAGACTTTGGAGAACAGAATGACTGACCTGAAAGTGGCCGCTCAGCGCGCCCTGAACCTGATGGACCTGACCACCCTGAACGATGACGACACCGATCAGAAGGTGATCGACCTGTGCCATAAGGCCAAGTCACCGGCCGGTCTGACCGCCGCTGTCTGCATCTACCCCCGTTTTATCCCTATCGCTCGCAAGACCCTGCGTGAGATCGGCGCTGCCGACGTACGCATTGCGACCGTGACCAACTTCCCGCACGGCAACGACGACATCGAGATCGCCGTGGCCGAGACCCGTGCCGCTGTCGCTTACGGTGCTGACGAAGTGGACGTGGTGTTCCCGTATCGCGCCTTCATGGCTGGCAATGAACAGATCGGTTTTGATCTGGTCAAAGCCTGTAAAGAGGCCTGCGGTGCCAACGTGCTGCTGAAAGTGATCATCGAAACCGGCGAGCTGAAAGAAGAGGCGCTGATCCGTCGCGCTTCCGAGATCTGTATCGATGCCGGTGCCGACTTCATCAAGACCTCCACCGGCAAGGTGCCGGTCAATGCGACCCTGGAAGCGGCGCGGATCATGATGGAAGTGATCAAGGCCAAGAATCCGAAAGTCGGCTTCAAGCCAGCTGGTGGCGTGAAAGACGCAGCCGTTGCCGGTCAGTACCTGGCCATGGCCGAAGAGATCCTCGGCAACGACTGGGTGTCCGCCCGTACCTTCCGCTTTGGTGCATCCAGCCTGCTGGCTAGTCTGCTGGCCACTTTGGGGCATGGCGACAAGCCGGCCAACACCAGCGGTTACTAATAGGTTGATGAGAGGGCGGACTGCTGTCCGCCCTGTTAGCCCCCACCATGTGGTGTGCGGGCAAGGATTCAGGCTTGTGTAACGCCAGCAATGGCGGAGGGAATGAAAGATGTTTTTGCCTCAAGAAATTATTCGCAAGAAGCGCAACGGTGAAGCGCTCAGTACCCAAGAAATTCAATTCTTCGTTCAGGGCATTACCAACAACACCATCGGTGAGGGGCAGATCGCCGCCCTGGCGATGGCGGTCTACTTCAAAGACATGACCATGGATGAGCGGGTTGCCCTGACCTGCGCCATGCGCGACTCCGGCATGGTGCTGACCTGGGATCACCTCAATCTGGGTGGCCCGATTGTCGACAAACACTCCACCGGTGGTGTGGGTGATGTGGTCTCTCTGATGCTTGGCCCGATGGTCGCTGCGTGTGGCGGTTTCGTGCCGATGATCTCCGGCCGTGGCCTGGGCCACACCGGCGGTACCCTCGATAAACTGGATGCCATTCCCGGTTACCAGACCTCGGTCGACAACGACCGTTTCCTGAAAGTGGTGAAAGAGGCGGGTGTCGCCATCATCGGTCAGACCGGCGATCTGGCCCCCGCTGACAAGCGTATCTATGCAGTACGGGACATCACTGCCACCGTCGAATCCATTGCCATGATCACCGGCTCCATCCTCTCCAAGAAGCTCGCCTCTGGGCTCGAAGCGCTGGTGATGGATGTGAAAGTGGGCTCCGGCGCCTTTATGCCGACTTTTGAAGCCTCCGAAGAGCTGGCCAAGAGCATTGTGGCCGTGGCCAACGGTGCCGGTTGCCGCACCTCTGCGCTCTTGACCGATATGAACCAGGTGCTGGCCTCCAGCGCCGGTAACGCGGTGGAAGTGCGTGAAGCGGTGCGCTACCTGACCGGTGAATACCGCAACCCGCGGATCCACGAAGTGACCATGGCGCTGTGCGCCGAGATGCTTATCTCTGCAGGCTTGGCCAGCGACGAGCGCGATGCCCGCGCCAAGCTGCAGGCGGTGCTGGATAACGGCAAGGCTGCCGAGATCTTCGGTCGCATGGTGACTGGTCTCGGTGGCCCGGCCGATTTTATGGAGCGTTACGACGCTTACCTGCCCAAGGCAGCCATCGTCCGCCCGGTTTTCGCGGCCAACAGCGGTTTCGTGACCGCCATGGATACCCGCGAGCTGGGGCTGGCCGTGGTGGCGATGGGCGGGGGGCGCCGCGCTGCCGGTGACAAACTTGATTATGCGGTCGGTCTGACCGACTTTATCCGCCTGGGTCAGAGCGTCGATGCTGAGAAGCCGATCGCGATGATCCACGCTCAGACTGAAGAGCAATATGCTCAGGCTGCCAGCATGGTGCAGGCGGCTGTCCGGATTGGTGGCGAGCGGCCGGAGGCACTGCCTGAAGTGTACCGCCGTATCACCCTGGCCGATTTGTAACAAGGGGAAGACCCATGAAACGTACCTTTATTCTGATGATGGACTCTTTCGGTATTGGCGCAGCTGCCGACGCCGACAAGTTCGGAGATGTGGGCGCCAACACCCTTGGCCATATCGCCAAGGCGTGTGCGGCAGGTGAAATTGAAGGCCGTGGTGCCCTCAATCTGCCCAACCTCAACAAGCTGGGTCTGGGCCACGCCTGCGAGCAGGCCTCCGGCTACTTCCCGGAAGGGCTGAAGAAAGATATCGAGGTGGTCGGTGCCTACGGCTTTGCTCAGGAGCTCTCCTCCGGCAAGGATACCCCGTCCGGTCACTGGGAGATCGCCGGTGTGCCCGTGCTGTTCGAGTGGGGCTACTTCAAGGATCACCACAACAGCTTCCCGCAGGAGCTGCTGGACGCCATCGTCGAGAAGGCTGGTCTGCCTGGCTATCTGGGCAACTGCCACGCTTCCGGTACCCAGGTGCTGGACGATCTGGGCGAAGAGCACATGAAGACCGGCAAGCCGATCCTCTACACCTCTGCCGACTCCGTGTTCCAGATTGCCTGCCACGAAGAGACCTACGGCCTCGAGAAGCTCTATGAGCTGTGCCACATCGTGCGCGAGCTGCTGGAGCCCTACAACATCGGCCGCGTGATTGCGCGTCCGTTCGTGGGCAGTGGCAAGGGCAACTTCAAGCGTACCGGCAACCGTCACGACTACTCAGTGCTGCCGCCGGCGCCGACCGTGCTGGATTACATGAAAGATGCGGGCGGTCAGGTGGTCTCCATCGGCAAGATTGCCGACATCTATGCCCAGCAGGGCATCACCAAGCAGGTGAAAGGGACCGGTCTGACCGAGTTGTGGGATCGCACGCTGGAAGAGGTGAAAGCGGCCGGTGACAACACCATCGTCTTCACCAACTTCGTCGACTTCGACTCCTCCTACGGCCACCGTCGTGACGTTGCCGGTTATGCCGGTGCGCTGGAGTATTTCGATTCCCGCCTGCCGGAGCTGTTTGATCTGCTGCAGGATGACGACGTGGTGGTGCTGACTGCCGACCACGGCTGCGACCCGACCTGGGGTGGCACCGACCATACCCGCGAATACATTCCGGTGCTGTTCTTCGGCAAGCCGGTCAAGGCTGGCTCCGTTGGTCGTCGTGAGACCTTTGCCGATATCGGCCAGAGCATCGCGGCTTATCACGGCCTGCCGAAACTGGCGTACGGTACCAGCTTCCTGTAATTTACCCGCCCGCCACTTCGGCGGCGGGCAATTTATAAAACAATAAAACTCAACCTAGTGTGAAGGAATCAAGAGAATGGCAACTCCTCATATCAATGCGAAAGATGGCGCCTTTGCTGATACCGTGCTGATGCCGGGCGACCCCCTGCGCGCCAAGTACATCGCTGAAACTTTCCTGGAGAACGTCGAGCAGATCTGCGACGTGCGCAACATGTTCGGCTTTACCGGTACCTACAAGGGCCGTCGTATCTCCGTCATGGGTCACGGCATGGGTATCCCCTCCTGCTCCATCTACGCCAAAGAGCTGATCACCGATTACGGTGTGAAGACCCTGATCCGTGTGGGCTCCTGTGGCGCCGTGCGTGAAGACGTGAAACTGCGTGACGTGGTGATCGGTATGGGTGCCTGCACCGATTCCAAAGTAAACCGTCTGCGCTTCAAAGATCACGACTTCGCTGCCATCGCCGACTTCGACCTGGTTGCCAATGCTGTGCAGGCCGCCAAGAACAAGGGTGTTGCCGTGCGCGTCGGTAACATCTTCTCCGCCGACCTGTTCTACACTCCGGACCCCTCCATGTTCGACGTCATGGAAAAATACGGCATCCTGGGTGTCGAGATGGAAGCCGCCGGTATCTACGGCGTGGCCGCAGAGTACGGTGCCAAGGCACTGACCATCTGCACCGTCTCCGACCATATCCGTACCGGTGAGCAGACCACCTCTGAAGAGCGTCAGCTGACCTTCAACGACATGATCGAGATCGCACTGGATTCCGTCCTGCTGGGCGACAAGTAATTCCCTTGCGAATAAGAAACGGCGGCCTTCTGGCCGCCGTTTTTGTATCTGCTCATTGGTTGCGCCATCAGTTTTCCGGAGGCGGCGCGGGGGGCGTACTCTTTTTCTTGTGCTTGCGCACCCGCATGTAGTTGCGGCGTACGCCGTAGGATATGAGCACCCCGGCCAGCAGGGCTACCAGCAGCATCAGGCGCTGTTTCTCCTGCACCACCTTGAGCCGGGTGTCCTTGTCTGCCAGCATCTGCTGCTCTTCCAGGGTGATGCGCAGGAAGCCGATGGTCTGCTCGCCATCCCGGATCTCCTGTACGAACTGGATCCGCCCCTTTCCCTGCTCCGGCAGTGACTTGTTATCGCTGCCGATGGGCAGCAGGCTCTCCAGTGGCACCGCCTGCTCCGATTGGGCGAGGGGAATGCCGCGTCCGTCGTAGAGGGTGGCATCGAGGATCTCCGGCTCCGCCGCCAGATCCCGAGCCAGACGCTCCAGCTCGCTGCTCTTCTCCTCCTTGATCCAGCGCTTCATGTCGCGGGCAGCATAGGCGACCAGCGCCTGTGCCCGGTTGCGCGCTTCGCTGTGCAGCGAGGCCTGGCTTTCACCCTGCATATGAATGAGCACACCGAGCACCCAGCATCCGAGCAGGATACCGGCACCCAGGCTGAGAACACGTTTAATGGGAAGATGACGCTGCAAGCGTAAGACCTCTGGTAACAAGGAGTGGCGGGATCTTGGCGCTTGCCTGTACAAAAAGCAATACGCTACTCTGGGCCAGCATTGTTAACCCCCTGATCACCAAGGAAGGCGTATCCCTTATGTTGTTGTCCCGGCTCCCCCCTCTGTTATCCGATTGGCCCGCGTTGTTGTCCGGCTCACCCTGTTGGCAGCTCAACGCAGATGCGTTGCAACCGACAGAGACCCCGCAGGCGGGCGGCTGGCTGGTGCTGTTTGGCAAGGGGCTGGGCGCCTCCCATCTGGCGCGTCTGTCGCCTTTGTTGGCAGCGGAGGGGTTGGCGGCCACCCTCTATCCTCCCACCGAGGTGGCAGGCGTGCCGTTGCTGCTGCTTGGCTGCGATCGCTTCTCTGCCGAGTTGGTGGCCGAGCTCAAGAGCGGTGAGTGGGAGATCGATCTCTGCCATCTGCCCGCGCTACCGACCCTGAACGAGCCCGGCCTGCTGGTGATGGACATGGACTCCACCGCGATCTGCATCGAGTGCATCGACGAGATCGCGCGGCTAGCGGGGGTCGGCGATCAGGTGGCGGCGGTAACAGCTGCTGCCATGCAGGGCAAGCTGGAGTTTTCCGACAGCCTGCGCAATCGGGTGGCCCTGCTGGCAGGGGCGCCGGTCACCATTCTCGACGAGGTGGCGGCATGGATGCCCTGGATGCCGGGCTTGCAGCTGATGGTCGATACCCTCAAAGGGGCGGGTTGGAAGGTGGCCATCGCCTCTGGCGGTTTTACCCGTTTTGCTGGCCAGTTGCAGCGCGAGCTGAAGCTCGATGCCATCTTCGCCAACGAGCTGGCGGTGGAAGGGGGTCAGCTGACCGGCAAGGTGAGCGGGCGTATCGTCGACGCCAGCGTCAAGGCCGAGGTGTTGCAGCAGCTTGCTCAGGAGTACGGCATTGCTGCCGCACAGACCGTGGCCATCGGCGATGGTGCCAACGATCTCAAGATGATGGGGGTCGCGGGCCTTGGCATCGCCATTCACGCCAAGCCGCTGGTGCGGGCGCAGGCGGCGGCCACCCTCAATCATCACGATCTGGAGGGGGTGATCTGCCTGCTGGCGGCGTGGGCCTGCAGCGAGCAACGCTGGGGCAAGCGCTGACAGTGTTTCAAGGAGGAAACCCATAAAAATGGAATTGTTGCAGCAGTCTCTGTTTATCCCCTGTGGTGGCCATCAATTGCATGTGCGCCACATCAAACCCCGGGTCGCCGTGCATGGCGAGCCGATCCTGATGGTGCACGGCGCCATCGAGAATGGGCGGATTTTCTATACCGAGTCGGGCAAAGGGTTGGCCTGCTTTCTGGCCCGCCATGGCTATCAGGTTTATGTGGCTGATTTGCGGGGGCGGGGGCTCAGTACCCCGGCTATCGCCGAGCAGGCGGAGCACGGTCAGCATGAGCTGATCACCGAGGATCTGCCCGCCCTGCAGCACGGGATTGCCGAGCGCCATCACGGCTTCAAGGTGCACTGGGTGGCCCACTCCTGGGGCGGCGTCATCATGGCCTCCACGCTGGTGCGCTTTCCCGAACTGGCGGAGCAGGTGGCCAGTCTGCTGTTTTTTGGCACCAAGCGCGGCGTGTCGGTGCACAATCCCGAGCGCTGGCTGAAGGTGGACCTGATCTGGAATCGGCTGGCCCCCTGGCTGGCTCGCCGCCGTGGTTTTCTGGCGGCTCGCAATCTGAAGATCGGTGCTGACGACGAGCCGCTGCGCTATCTGCAGGAGACCATCCCCTGGGTCAAGTGCGGCCCCTGGCAGGATCCTCACGACGGTTTTGCCTATGACGAGGCGGCGGCACGGGTCAACTGGCCACCGCTCTGGATGATCTCGGCCAAAGCGGACAAGGTGCTGGGTCACCCGACCGATGTGCGCCGCTTCAGCGACGAGATGGGGTCGGCCACACGTCACACCCGATTGGGGCGGGACAATGGCAACCGCCTCGATTATGACCACATCAATATGCTGACCGCCCCGCAGGCCCAGGAGGATCACTTCCCCCAGATCCTCGATTGGCTGCTCAACCCGCAGGCGGCATGACAAAAAACAGGGCGCCTCGCGCGCCCTGTTTCATTTTTGTCTGTTTCCGGATCTTCAGTTCAGCGGCGGCGTGATGCCAAAGCGGAACAGGGTGGCCTGGGTGGTATCGGTCAGTTCGCCCACCCCCACCACGCTCCAGAGCTCCTCTTCCAGCTTGCGTGCCTTGTGGATGGCGAACTTGGCGATGTAGTCCAGCTCGTTGGCGATGAAGTTGGTGTCGGGCCGTCCGGTACGGGAGATGCCGACCAGCACCGAGTAGAACTCCCCCTGTTGCTGCGCCAGCTCGATGAACTGACGCTTCTCTTTGACATTGGCAAAGCTGCTGGCCAGCCGGCTGCTGAAGATGGGCAGACCGGCCTTGGTCTGGATGCTGGCGATATAGACCTCATCTTCTCTCGGTTTGTCCTCCCGCTCGATGGCGCGCAGCGGGTTCATGAGCAGCTCCTTGAGCAGCTCCCCCTGAAACAGCGGATAGAGGTTCTCCTGCTCCGGTAGCTCGGCACAGGCTTGCAGCAGGCGCTGCAGACTGCGCGGTTGCAGGGATTTGCCGATGGAGGCCGGTTTGGGCGCGCCTTTCAGCTTGTTGACATAGACTGGCGAGTTGAACAGGTGGTGGGTGTAGATGTTGCGCAGGGCCCGCGCCAGCCCGCGATAGCGGCGCTGCTCCTGCGCCGCCTTGAGCTTGTTCTGGTTGCTCTCGATCAGCAGGCTGAAGAACTGGCGGCCGGTATGGCGATCCGAATCCCCTTCGATGCAGAGGTGCAGCACGGTGCGGGTCATGTTGAGGCTGACCAGCCGGTAGGAGAGGCGCTGCAGGTCCATGCTCTTGGAGAGCTCCTGCAGGCGGGGCAGGGCGATGGTCACCACATCGTTTTTCTCGCCGATAAAGGCATCTTCCAGCTCGATTTGCAGGCCGTGAGTCGAGATGTCGCGGGTCCAGCCGATCCAGGATTTGCCGTTGTGATGGATGGCGACCGCGGTCTTGTGGATGTAGCGCGACTCCTTGCGCAGCTGAACATAGTGCAGGGTCTCGATCTCGAACGGGGCAACCCCCTGTTCGTGACCAAAGCGTTGCAGCTCGTTGGCGTTGTTGCTGACTCCTTCCTGGTGGAACTCTTCCCGCTGGGACTCCAGACCGATCTCCTGCAGCAGGCCGCAATAGCCGATCTGCTTGAGCCGCTCGAGCAGCAGGATGTCTTGTAACTGCGGGTTGTCCTGCCCCTGTAGTTGCCCCACATCCGCCTCGACGAGATCGCATGCCTCCAGCGTGAACTTGTAGACACGCCAGCTGGGGCGGCGTGAGCCCACCTGGAAGAAGAGGGCGGTGAGGCCACTCTGGCGCAGCTCCTCGGCGGTGGCGGAAAAGAAGTAGATGTGGCTGCGCACCGTGTGGGTAAAGCAGTAGATGATGGTCTCGGTGGTGGTTCCGGGGGCCGGGCAAAGCCGTTTCATCCGCTCTGCGCTGAAAAGCCCCGCGAGGGCATCGCGGTTTTTTTCATCGCGCCAATACTCCAGCAGGTGCTGGTTGTTCTCGGTACGCAGGGCAATCTCGAGATTGGGGCTGTCGCCTGTGCCGAAGAAGAGCGGCATGCCGGTCATCCGCGGCAGGTAGAACTGCTCATACCCCTTGATGATGGCGGCGGAGAGCAGATAGTCGACGCTGACCCGATAGCGGATCTTGTTGGCATCGATAAAGTCGCTGAGGAAGGCATCAAAGGCGGGCTGTTCGCCGGAGCGCACCAGCCGCAGCCAGTATTTCCCCTCTTTGCTCTCTTCGCCAAGGATCTGATAGCCGACCGGCTGGTGCAGCACCGGATTAGGGGTGTCCCGCTCCAGTCCGGTAAAGAAGACCTCCACCTGGGCGCCGGTGTGATAGTTCGGCAGATAGGGAACCGAGACCCGCATGCCACCCAGCGAGAGATCTGAACTCTTGGCGAACAGCTTCTCACCATCCTGAAACTTGATCAGCACCGGCGAGCTGAAGTGCATCCGCTCCTGACGGCGGCCGTAGTAGCTGGCAAAGGCAATGGTGTTGACATCATATTGCCGGAAGGGGCTGGCCGGCGGCGACAGCTGACCATCCACGCGGGCGTTGTGGTGCTGTTTTTGCCACTGTTGCAGCGCCTCGTAGACACCGAGGGTATAGATATCGCGGTAGAGATAGCACTGGGACTGGAACAGGGCAATCGCATCGGCGGGCATGAAGTGAGTGATGCCGTCGAACTCATGCACCAGGCACTCATCCTCCAGCTCATCGCGCATGTCGATGACCCTGCGGCAGGGGGAGCACTTGCGCTTGAGCTCCATCTTGATCAGAAAACGGCTGTTGCTGTTTTCCTCCTGGGTCATGCGGTTGAAGATCTCCTCGAAATCTTTCTCCCGCAGCAAGGGGACGAGTTGTTCAATCAGATGTTGCTGGTGTTCTGAATCCATTTGTTCCTGCCACGGAAAGTCACTTTTCCGATTCTGGGTTTGATCTGTCGGTCGCAAACAAGTATATCAAGCAGGAATTCATCCTGTCCCCGAGTTATCAATGGCCAAAAATAAAACTGCTTATGTTTGTTCCGAATGTGGTGCCGACTTCACACGCTGGCAAGGTCAATGCAGCGAGTGCAAAGAGTGGAATACCATTACCGAGGTGCGCCTCGGTTCGGTGAGCCCCGCTGGCAAGAGTGCCCGTTACTCCGGTTATGCCGGCGCGGTCGGCAGTCAGGTACAGACACTGGCAGAGATCGCCACCACCGAAATTCCCCGTTTTACCTCAGGTTTCAAGGAGCTGGATCGGGTGCTTGGTGGCGGTGTGGTGCCAGGCTCGGCCATTCTGATCGGCGGCAACCCGGGGGCGGGCAAGTCCACCCTGCTGCTGCAGACCATGTGTGGTCTTGCAGAGCGGATGAAAACCCTCTATGTCACCGGCGAGGAGTCGCTCCAGCAAGTCGCGATGCGGGCCAACCGCCTTGGGCTGCCCACCGACAAGCTGCGGATGCTTTCCGAGACCAGCGTCGAGCAGATCTGCCTGATTGCCCAGCAGGAGCAGCCGCAGATCATGGTGATCGACTCCATTCAGGTGATGCATGTGGCGGATGTGCAATCGTCCCCCGGTTCTGTCTCACAGGTGCGCGAAGCGGCGGCGCTGCTGACCCGCTACGCTAAGCAGAATCATGTAGCCATCTTTATGGTGGGCCATGTGACCAAGGATGGCAGTCTGGCAGGTCCCAAGGTGCTGGAGCACTGTATCGACTGCTCTGTGCTGCTTGACGGTGGCCATGACTCCCGTTTTCGGACTCTGCGCTCCCACAAGAACCGCTTTGGTGCGGTCAACGAGCTGGGGGTTTTTGCCATGACCGAGCAGGGGATGCGCGAGGTGAGCAACCCCTCCGCCATCTTCCTCAGCCGGGGGCAGGAGCAGGCGCCCGGTTCCATCGTCATGGTGATCTGGGAGGGCACCCGACCGCTGCTGGTGGAGTTGCAGGCGCTGGTGGATTACTCCCAGCTCTCCAACCCGCGCAGGGTGGCGGTGGGGATGGATCACAACAGGCTCGCCATGTTGCTGGCGGTGCTGCACCGTCACGGCGGGCTGCAGATGGCGGATCAGGATGTCTTCATCAACGTGGTCGGCGGGGTCAAGGTCGAGGAGACCAGTGCGGACTTGGCGCTGCTGCTAGCGATGGTCTCCAGCTTCCGGGACCAGGCGCTGCCCAAGGATCTGGTGGTGTTCGGCGAAGTGGGTCTTTCCGGTGAAATTCGCCCGGTGCCGTCCGGCCAGGAGCGGTTGCAGGAGGCGGCCAAGCACGGTTTCCGCCGTGCCATCGTGCCGCACGCCAATGCCCCCAAGCATCCCATCGAAGGGATGGAAGTAGTGCCGGTCAAGAAGCTGTCTGAGGCACTCGAGGCGCTGTAATCCCTCAGCATTGCAATCGATACAACAGCACAACGGAAAAAGAGCGCCTCGGCGCTCTTTTTTATGGGCTGGAACCTGCCATCAGGGCTGGCTATGTTCCAGATGTTCGCTCAGCAGTTGTTCCAGCTCGCGGTGGAGCAGCTCTTCGTCGCCGACGTTAAGCTCTATCATCCGCTTGAGGTGGGTGGCGCTGTCGATATCGATGTGGTGGCAGTAGAAACCCAGCTTCTTGCTGGCTTCGTGGGTCAGCTCGACCTGCATTTTGATCTCGATATCGCTACCGCTCAGGATAAAGCTGAGCTGGTACTCCTTGTTGTCACGACTCTCCCACTCGTCGGGGCGGATCAGCAGGGCTCCCTGCAAGGAGACGTCGACAAGCTGGGTCTGCCACTTCTGTTCCCCCTGAGTGAGTTCTGCCATGGTCAAGTAGAGGATCCGTGCAAAACGGCGGCGCTCAGACATGCTCATCTCCTGTATGCAATAAGTGTGGACGCTAGGGTCATTGCTCTGAGTGTAATCCACCTTGGTTGCCAGTATCTTGAACTTGCTCCGAAAATGGCATTCAGGCTTGCTGGGTACCCAAGGATTCCACCACATGAAGCGCCTTGACCAGGCGGTCCTCCTGTTTGAACCGCTCTTCCAGAACCGGACCCAACTCATTGAGATCATCATCCAGTAGCAGCAATTGGGCCTCGTCGGCATCACTGTATTTGTCGTTGAACTCGAGGGCGAATTCAGTGCTGTTACGAATATGGGGATAGATGCGCTTGGCCAGCTCCAGTGTTTCGCCGCTGGCTTGCTCGAAGGCGGTGACGACGTGGTGGTAGATCTCGAAATGGCCCGCGCTGACATAGTCGACCAGGCGGTCGCAAAACTGATGCAGCTCTTCTGTTTTGGGCAGGCTGCGTTGCTTGGTCCGCGCCGGAGTAAGGCCTGCCAGCTGCATGTATCCAACCAGCAACGCTTGCCTTGCATCCAGCCAGTCGTCGATAGCCTTATGCTTGCCTGCCAGCGCCTGCTTGGTCTGTTCCAGTTTCGTCAACATAATCCCTATCCCTCCGTGGGGCAAAGGCTGGCCGAATGTTCGGTATTCCGAGCCGTTTGAGCAGTGACACAACCTATAACTAGGGAAAATCTGGGCAAGCGTCAATAGCCATGGGGGGATAATGTTAAGTGGCGAAGAAATAGTCAGTGGATTGTGTCTGAGTGCTAGCAGGTTTCAGGCCTGCTCACGGTTTTTCGCGTGTGGAATGTGACTATTTCCGCAGATCTTGATGAAAACCCCAGCGTTTGACGCGTTCGGCTCGATAAAGGCTTTGCCTGTGCGTTTTTTTTTGCATAGAGTGACCCAGCGCTAAATGCCCGATCATAAAGGAAATGTTATGAACAAAGCTCAACTTGTCGATGCGATTGCCGCCAAAGCAGATCTGAGCAAAGCTCAGGCCAAAGTGGCTCTGGAAGAGATCATCAATGGTATTACCCAGAGCTTGAAAGAAGGCGATGCTGTGCAACTGGTCGGTTTTGGCACCTTCAAGGTCACCCACCGCGCAGGCCGCACCGGTCGTAACCCGCAAACTGGTAAAGAGATCCAGATTGCTGCTGCTAACGTGCCTTCATTCGTGGCTGGCAAGGCTCTGAAAGACGCCGTCAAGTAAGTCCGAAAGTCTGTTTTGTCCAATGCCAGTCAGCTTGCTGACTGGCATTGTTTTTATGGGATTCTCACATCCTTCCTATTGGTCCTTCCTGACTTTTCCTTCTGTCAGCCTTATTGCGGCTGAGGCCTTATGCCGTCTGCGGGTTGGATGGCAGCGGCCAGATCCGCTCATAGGCCCAGGTAAAGACCATGATGTAGACGAGGTAGAAGGCGACGAAACCGAGATCCAGCATCAGGGCGTCCCACACTCCCAAATCGAGCCAGAACATGACGCAGGGGAGGGAGAGCATCATAAAGCTCGCCTCATAGCCAAACGCGTGCAGGAAGCGGTCCAGTGGTCGTTTGTTGGTGCGCCCGCACAGTTTGAGCAACTCCTTGTCGAACAACAGGTTCCAGCCGTAGGTCCAGGCAGTGGCGACGATGGAGAAGAAGATGGCCAGCGAACCGACCTCGGCGACGCCCTGACCGAACAGCTGGCTGATCAGCGGTGCGACCAGTGCCAGCCCGATGCCTTCGTAGAGAACCAGATAACGAAGTCGATCAGGGGTGGTGCGAAGTTGAGTACTACTCATGGGGATATGCCTCCTGTGGGAGGCGCATTCTAATCAGGGAGTGGTTAAAAGAGAAGCATCGGCCCGTCGTGACTGGCGTTGAGGGGCATGATGATGCCCCCTCTTTGCGATACGTCTCTATTGCCAATTTGGGCGTTAGCCCTGAGTGGTCAAGTCTGCGACTCAGGCGCCGGTTGGCGTGACCCGTGTCAGCATGGCAAAGCCCTCTTCCACTTGTGTGAGCTGTACCTTGACCGCCCCCAACTCGGCGAGCGAGGCAACATGAGTGCCACCACAGGGAATGGTCACCTCCTGGCCTTCCAGCATGCAGTGCCAGTAACGGGAATCGATGATCGCCTCGCCAGCGCGGCTACGGCGGATCTCGCCTCCGGCTGCGATCCAGTCGGCCAGTTGCTGGTTGATCTTCTCTTCAATCAGCGCCAGATCTGCCAGCAGCGCCTCGCTGTTGACCCCCTTCTTGCGCAGGCTCTTGCCGATGCGGTACTGCTCCCGCGATCCACAAGGCTCGACCCGAGAGCTTTGAATAGCCAGGCGGTCGAAGTCGGGCTGGCCCAGTGCATCACGCTCGCTTACCTCCTTGCGCCAGTAGGGAGTTAGTACTCGATTGAGCGCCAGCGCGGCCAGATGGCAGCCGCTATGACCCAGACTCAGGGCGTGGCGGGTAGCGCTATCCACTTGCAATTCGACCTGGCTGCCAACGGTCAGCGCATGGTCACCGGTCAGCGGATGGACCACCACGAAACGCCACCCCTCAGCGCCCCGTTTGACCGGAATGGCAGTATCGACGAACAGCTCGCCATCCGGGCTGATGGCCCCCATCCGGCAGGGGCCAATGGTTGCTTCGCCCCCTTCCCAGCGAACATGGCCCACATCCCCCGGCTGATCGGGCCAGAGGTGGCTCTGGGGATGAAAGGGGGTGAGGTCGGTGACCAGCAGCGTGGTGTCGCCACGCTGGCAGCAGACCACGCTGGCCTGCTCTTGATGATGGCCCAGCACGAAGCTGGCTCGGGTATGTTCCATGGCAAGGCTCCCGCAACGATAAATGAGAAGAGAAAGCGGCAGCATACGCCAAAGTGCGAAGAGGCTCATTAACCAGAGTTAATGAGCCCCTCTTCTCGGTTTGACGGTTCGCTAGATCATGGCGACCAGCAGATAGGCGTTGAGCCCGATCACCAGCGCAACGATAAGGCGGCCGATGGCTTGTGTGACCGGATGGTTACGATGTTGCCCCATCAGTGCCCGATCGCCGGTCAGCATCAACAGCGGGATCAGGGCCAGCGCGATGCCAAAGCTCAGGATCACCTGACTCAACACCAGAATTTCGGTGGTGTTGAGCCCCATGGCGATTACCACGAAGGCGGGAGCCATGGTGATGGCGCGTCGCAGCCAGAGCGGGATGGTAAAGCGGACAAAGCCCTGCATCACCACTTGCCCGGCCAGGGTGCCCACCACGGTAGAGCTGATGCCGGAGGCGACCAGCGAGAGGCCAAACAGGGTGGCGGCAGCCTGACCCAGCAGCGGAGTGAGGGTCTGGTAGGCGGATTCCAGCTCCGCTACCTGCTGGTGGCCCGAGCTGTGGAACGCGGCGGCCGCCATCGCCATCATCGCCAGATTGACGAAACCGGCGATGGTCATGGCAATCGCCACATCGACCCGGGTGGTGTGCAGCCGCTGGCTGACCGAGCCCTGATCCTGCGTGTGCTGGGTCAGTGCCGAGTGCAGATAGATAACGTGGGGCATCACGGTGGCACCGAGCACACCGGCGGCCAGATAGACGGCATCGCTGTTGGGCAGACCGGGGAAGAGGGCGCCCTCCAGCAGGCTGGGCAGATGAGGGCGGGAGAAGATCAGCTCGACGATGTAGGCCGCCGCGACAAACAGCAACAGGCCACCGACCACGAACTCCAGCGGTTTCTGGCCACGGGATTGCAACATCAGGATCCCCCAGGTCACTACGGCGGTGATACAGGCTCCTTCAAGCAAGGTCACGCCAAGCAGCAGCTTGAAGCCGACTGCGGCGCCGATAAATTCGGCGAGATCGGTGGCCATGGCGATGATCTCTGCCTGCACCCAGTAGGCCCAGACCGCCGGTTTCGGCAGTCGGTCGCGGATGTGCTCCGCCAGATTCTTGCCGGTGACGATGCCAAGTTTGGCCGAGAGGGTCTGCACCAGCATGGCCATCAGGTTGGCCCATACCACCACCCAGAGCAACTGGTAGCCAAAGGTAGAGCCCGCCTGAATATTGGTGGCGAAGTTGCCCGGGTCGATATAGCCGATGGCGGCGATAAAGGCAGGCCCGAGCAGGGTCAGTTTGAATTTGCGGGCTGGAATCGTAGTCGTCAGTGCGGGTTGCATGGCATCACCCTCCATAAGGATATGGAGAGAGAATAGATCTAAGTGATAATCATTATCAATTGTTGTTTCTGATGATTTCCATCGGGAAAAACATTTAAGGCGGTCAGTTGCAGTGAGGGATGTGATTTCGTACAATACTCCGCCCTAGAAAAGCAGCGACTAAACACCTTTATGTTCCTTGCCTCCGAGGTCTGGCTGCACCTGGGCGGAGGCTGAATTAATCCGTAAGGAGCTAAAATGCGTCATTACGAAATCGTCTTCATGGTTCATCCGGACCAGAGCGAGCAAGTTCCCGGCATGATCGAGCGTTACACCGGCGCCATCACCACCTCCGGTGGTACCATTCATCGCCTGGAAGATTGGGGCCGTCGTCAACTGGCTTACCCGATCGACAAACTGCACAAAGCCCACTACGTTCTGATGAACGTAGAAGCAGAGCAAGCCGTTATCGATGAGCTGGAAACCAACTTCCGCTTCAACGATGCCGTTATCCGCAACATGATCATGCGCACCAAGCACGCCGTGACTGAAGTTTCTCCGATGGCCAAGGCCAAAGAAGAGCGCTTCACCCGTCGTGACGACGAGCGCCGCGAAGAAGCTACTGAAGCTGCTTCCGAAGAGTAATTCTGGATCACTGACTAGAGGATAAAGGCCATGGCACGTTATTTCCGTCGTCGTAAGTTCTGCCGCTTCACCGCCGAGAACGTTACCGAGATCGACTACAAAGATATCGTTACTCTGAAAAACTACATCACTGAATCTGGCAAGATCGTACCGAGCCGAATCACCGGTACCCGCGCCAAGTATCAGCGTCAGCTGGCACGCGCCATCAAGCGTGCTCGTTACCTGGCTCTGCTGCCGTACACCGATCTGCACAACAAGTAAGAATCGGCCCGGCACTTAAGCCTAACTCAACGAAATTTATAGAGGAAAGGTAATGCAAGTTATCCTGCTCGACAAAATCGCCAAACTGGGCGGTCTGGGTGACCAAGTTTCCGTGAAATCTGGTTATGCCCGTAACTACCTGATCCCGCAAGGCAAAGCTGTTATGGCCACCAAGGCCAACATCGAAGCTTTCGGTGCTCGTCGCGCTGAGCTGGAAGCCAAACTGGCTGCCAACAAAGCTGCTGCTGAAGAGCGTGCTGCCAAGCTGGCCGAACTGGCTACCGTGGTTATCGCTTCCAAGTCTGGCGACGAAGGCAAGCTGTTCGGTTCCATCGGTACCCGTGACGTGGCTGAAGCCATCACTGCTGCCGGCGTAGCCGTTGCCAAGAGCGAAGTCCGTATGGGCAACGTTCTGCGTAACACCGGTGACTACGAAGTTGCTGTTCAGCTGCACGCTGACGTTAAAGCAACCGTACAGATCCAGGTTGTTGCCCTGTAATAGCGATTCGCTTTTGCAGAGAAAACCCGCGCTTTTGCGCGGGTTTTTTATTTTCCGGCCCGGGGGTAGAGTGAAGCTCTGTTCCTCTGGAGGAGATCTCTATGGCCTGGGTCGAAGGTCGCGTCATCGAACGCATCGAATGGACACCTACTCTGTTCTCCCTGCGGGTAGCGGCCGATCTGGCCCCCTACAAGGCAGGTCAATTCACCAAACTGGCCCTTGAGCAGGGCGAGCGGCGCATTCAGCGCGCCTACTCCTTCGTCAATCCCCCCTCTGCGCCATACCACGAGTTCTATCTGGTCGAGATCCCGAGTGGTGAGCTGACTCCGTCCCTCGGCTCGCTGCAAGCGGGCGATACATTGCTGGTGCAATCCCAGGCTACCGGCTTTCTGACGCTGGATGAGGTGCCCGCCGGGCGCGATCTCTGGCTGCTCTCGACCGGCACTGCCATCGGCCCCTTCCTCTCCATGCTGGCCGAGGGTGAGGCGTTCAACCGTTTCGAGAATTTGGTGCTGGTGCATGGGGTGCGCAAAGGCGAAGAGCTGAGCTATCAGGATTTGATCGCCAGCTTTGTCGAGCAATATGGCGAGCGTTTTCGCTATGTCCCCTTTGTCAGCCGCGAGCCCTGGCCCGATGCAATGGCTGGCAGGATCCCGGCGGCGATAGCCAACGGCCAGTTGCAGCAGCGGGTAGGGTTGGAGTTCTCACCCGAGCTGAGTCAGGTGCTTGTCTGTGGCAATCCGGAGATGGTGAAAGAGACCCAGCAGACCTTGCTGGCGCTGGGGTTGGCCAAGAATCTGCGGCGGGCGCCGGGCAATATCAGTGCGGAGAATTATTGGTAAAACAATCAGCACTGGGGCGCCAGGCCCCTGCTGCATCTGGAGAGGGCGTTCAGTTCTTCTTGCCGTTGCCCTTGTTTTTATCCTTCTGTTTGTCGTGACCTTGCCCGGGGTTATTGCCGCTGTGGATGCTGCGGTTGTAGTGAGCCCGGTACTTGCCATCCATCTTGTCGCAGTTGAGTTTGATCCGGCTGTCGCCAATGCCAAGATCCAGGCAGTTGTCCTGCCAGCAGTCGTACTCTTTGTCATCCCAGTCGAGATTGATCTTGATGTCATCACCGGAGATCTTGATGCCATCGCTATTTTTGCTTGGCGGTGCCGCAACCGCGATGCCATGCGTCATCAGCAGGGAGAGCAGCAGGGCGCCACGCTGGATAACGGGGTTGTGTTTGGCTTGGGTCATCGCAAGGGGACTCCTGTCGTTATTGGCCACTCTGCGAGTTGGCAGGGATCTGGTTGGTTTGCGGCGGCTGGTTGCGGTTCTCTTCATCTTCCAGATTGAATTTGACTGCCCGGCAGTCGGCCGGGGCGGTTTCGCCGACCCCCAAGTCGAGGCAGTCGTTCTGGGTCCAGCCGAACTGCTTGTCATCCCAGTCCAGGTTGAATTTAAGCTCATCGACGGAGAATTCGGAGCCACTGCTCTCTTGATATTGCTGGGTCGCTGCGGCGCTGCCGGTAACCAGAAGAAGGGAGAGTAGCAAAGTGGTCTTACTGTTCATGATGGCCTCGGATAATTGCAACGGTGGATGAGTGTACAGACCGGAGCTGAACCCGGGCGGAACTGTTCCCCATCTCACCACATGATCAAGTCAGGGAGGGATTGTATCGCTTTTCTGCTGTCGATTTGTCCGTTTTGGTCGCACTCTGGGCAGCTGGTTGCCAATCTGAAGGAATTCAGTCATTTGCCCTTCTCTGGGCGAGTCTGGCGACTATAATCGGCAGCCAACTTTTCCTGCACAGCACACCCCTTCATCATGACCACACAGGACTCCTCCACACTGCGCTACCCCAAGGGGTGGTTTGCTCTGACGACGGTATACAGTTTCACCGGGTTGGCCATTCTGGCTTCCATTATCTTCTCCCTGCTGCTGTTCCTCTCCATCGATGACAACCCGCTGATGAAGTGGTTGTTCGGCGGCTTGGCCATCATCTTCGAGCTGGGCAAGTTTTACGTCTGGTACGAGTACGGCGAGCGCAAGGCGCGGCGGGATCTGAGTGGCGCTTTCTGGTCGCTGCTGTTTTACAGTGTGCTGGCGGCCATCTCCATCGGCGGCAGTATCGGTGGCATCAACAGCGCCACCAATACGGTGTTGAGCCAGCAGGCGCGCCACGAACGGGAGCTTGCCCGTTTCGACGAGCAGATCGCCAGCATCGAGCGGCAGATCCAGCTCAACGAGGAGGCAGCCCGCAAATACATCGAGCTGGAGCGCATCTCCAGTGGTGTCTCCTCATTGCAGCATGCCAACACCAAGCTGCGCTTGCAGCAGGATGAGCTGCGTCAGCAGCGCGATGCCAAGCCGGTCAACGAACAATCTTCCATGCTGGGGCTGATGAGCAGTCTGGCGGACGGGGTGGGGATGAGCATCAGCCAGGTGCAGTTCCTGCTGGTCTGCTTCCTCTCGGTGCTGCTCGACGTGTTCGGCGCCTTTTTCGTCAGCCTGATCGGCGAGGAGAACCGCTTTCGCCGGATGTGGCGTGGGCAGCAGGAGCAAGCTCGCAGAGAGGCGCAGGAGGCGTTGGCGATGGCGGCACAGCCCGAGCCCATCATGATGCCCCCCGAGCCCGCCCCCGAAGTGCTGGAGCAGGTGCGCGGAGCGCTGATGAGTGGTGAGCTCAAGTGCA